>CASFJV010000012.1 GCA_949295125.1 uncultured Spirochaetales bacterium | reverse complement strand
CTCTTATCGCCTTTTTCGCCATATGATGAGATTGCGATGAAATCCACCACATGCTCGATGGACAGCTTTCTTGAGAGGTCTGCCATGAAAATAAAAGAACCTTTCAGAACTCCAACCAAGATCAGAGGCTCGTCAAGGTTCTTGTATTTTTCGTCGATTTTATGTGCAAGCTCATCCACTCTTCTTGAGATGGTGTCTGCATCAATTAAAATCCTGCTCAAATCCTTTGTTAAAGGTGGAATTGATAAAGTAGGTGCCATTATTACTTCCTTGATTAAAAATACCCTTTAATCTTATAGGAATATCAAGGTAATGAAAAGACTAAAAATTGTTGATAAATTTCTTTGTCTTTGCTTTTGGCGTGAGATATAATTAGTAAAAGCAAAAACAGGAGGAAAATAAAATGGACATTAAAGAACTCAACAGTGTCAGCCCCCTAAGGGTTTTTGAAGAGTCGATCAACGGAGGTCTTGGAAAAGGCAATCTTGGAGTTATCGTCTCGCGTCACGGGGTAGGAAAGACTGCCTGTCTCGTTCATTTGGCTACTGACAAGCTATTTAAAGGTGAAAGTGTTATCCACGTGTCCTTCTCAGGTAACGTAGAGCATGTTATAAACTGGTATAAGGAAGTTTTTAAGGAAATCGCAGAATTGCAGAGCCTTGAGGATGCAACAATGGTTTACAATTCAATCCTCGCAAACAGGGTTGTAATGAACTTCTCCCAGGACCAGGTTCCAATTGAAAAGGTTCTTTCAAGCCTTGAGTCCCTCATCTCTCAGGGATCATTCAAAGCTGATGCCATCCTTTTCGATGGATATAAGCTTACCGTTGCTGATGAAGAAGATATCATAAAGATCAAGGATTTTGCAAAGAAGATGAACCTAGAGGTATGGTTCAGCGTATCTCCTACACGCCCGGATGTCGTCTACGATGAGCATGGAGTTCCAAATACCCTCCTGAAATACTATGATCTAATCGATGTGCTCGTCGCTCTGCGCTATGATGATAAGATTGACAAAGTTGTTATGACTGTTGTCAGGGCACACCATGAGAACGTACCAAAACCGATGGGCGTGAATCTTGATCCAAGGACAATGCTTATTTCAAAGTAAGCGGATGTTGGGGGAAGCCAGAGCGGCTTCCCTTTTTATTATTCTTCAGTTTCTTCAATCCTGTTCCTGTCTCCCCATTCTGCAATCATGTCCAGGATAGGGTAGAGTGTCTTTGCATAATCAGTGAGGCTGTATTCAACATTAAGCGGATGTATTGATACTTCATTCCTTATTACAAGCCCCTCTTCTTCCATCTCTTTCAGTGTCTGGGTAAGGGTGCGGGCTGAAATATTTGCTATATAGCGCCTCATCTCATTGAAACGCATCACTTTTTTCTCCATGAGTGTATAGAAAATGGGAAGGCGGAAATTTCCTCCTATAAGAGTCAGTGCATAACCGAATCCCGTATCTTCAATTGTATTCTTTTTTTCTTCACGCATAATACACACTATAGCATAGTTTCCCTTTATTGACCCGTACCCGCTCTGTAATTAATTTTAAATATAAGGAGTTTTAACGGAAATGGAAGATCAGATATCAACATTCCTGGTGGGAAAGGTATCAAACAGGATAAGGCGCAAAATAACAGAGATGACATCATCATCCCCTTATACAGGAGCGCAGGAAAAAGCTTTGAGCTTTCTTGTTGCAAACAATGGGGAAGCCATATACCAGAAAGATATCGAACAGGAGTTCACGCTCCGTCCTTCCTCTGCTACAGAACTGCTTAAGAAGATGGAAGAATCAGGGCTTGTTTTCCGAACCCAGGAGGAGAAGGATGCAAGGCTTAAGAGAATAATCCTGACAGAGAAGGCCGAGCAGCATGCAAAAGAGATTGAAAAGGATATTGAGGCAATAGAAAGCGCTGCAACAAGGGGAATAAAGCCAAAAGACCTTGAGACTTTCAAGAAAGTCTGCCTGAAAATGCTTGAGAACCTTGAACTTATCGATAACTAGGCTTTCAGGGAGAATATATCCTTAAGTGAGATGTATGCTTCTCCATCGCTTGGGAAGGTGAATCCATTGGTAGAGAGGAGGCCGGCTTCGGCTTTTCCTCCCGTTTTTTCCTTTATGCGCTTTTTCTCTTTTAGCAGCATCTCATCATCGACTCTCATTCCGTAAAAAAGCGAATAGATGCGGTCTCCATGCTCTGTGATGATTGCGATATCTTCCTCTTCATCATCATTTATGTAGTAACGGCCGATCAGGCTTATGCTTCCGAACTTGCCATCGGCACTGAGCTTTTCCAGATAATCTTCCAGAACGGTTCTCAGGCTTCTGCTGAAATAGTCATCGAGTTCCTTCTCTATGAATTTCTCGTAATATGCATTGCTGCCTATCATCTCTGCCAGATCCAGATTTGGGTAGATGAACCTGAAATAGAACCTCAGAAGGTTGTCGCTGATCTCATAGAGGACTTTTTTCCTGTCAATTTTCCTGTTAATAGGATAGGTCTTCCTTATCAGGCCAAGTGATGAGAGTATGTTCAGCTGTTTATCCAGGAGCCCGTTATATTTCTGCCCTGTGAGTTCTACCAGGTCACCATATTTCATCCTCCTGTCCTTTAAGAGGGATAGGATAAGGAATGCATAGCTCTTTTTCCCGAGGTTTTCAAAGAGTTCGTGCTCTATATACTCACGCACTATGCTTTCCTTGTCGATAAGCAGCGTGCGCACATTCCTTTTCAGGGATTCCTCCGGATCTATTTTCCCGATTACAAAATCTGAAGAGCCGAATGTAAGGAAGAATTGAAGCTGTTTCTGCGGGGCAAGAACCCTGAGCGGTTCAAAGCTCTCATAGTACCTTGCAGTTTTTTTCTCAATTACTGAGATGTAATCATACTTCTCAGCTTCCTCTTTCACTTCTTCTACGCTTGTTGTGAGGATGATCCTAGCTTTTAGAGATGCATCCCTGAGTGATGGAAGAATGGAGTAGCTGGAGAACCTGAAGAGAAGATTTGCATCTTCCAGAATCAGTATTGCCTTATCTTCAAGCCTTTTCAGCTCATCAAAGACAGCCTCGAAGGAGTCTGCATTGGAAACAAAGCCAAGCATTGAAGACAGCCTCTGCCTGAACAGCATGAGATTTTCCCTTCCGTTCGTGTTGTGAAATCCGAAGTAGAATACTTTTTCCTTCCTTCCTTTCAGCGCGGCCTTCACATATTCTGTCTTCCCGCTTTTTTTCATGCCATAGACTAACAGGATCTCGCTCTCTCTCGATGAAAGGTATCTCTTCACTCTCTCGTCCATCTTTAGCTCCTAAGGATAATATGGCATAAGAAGAAACAAAAAACCAGATTCACTCCTGCGTTACATCCTTATTTAGTGCTACAAATTCCTCCATGCTCCTGTTTCCTTCTCCAAACACGTGGTATGTCTCCTGTATAATGAGGAAGGCTTTCGGATCTGTCAGGTGAACCATGCGCGTAAGCCTGCTGACGCTTGAATTCGGTATTACAACCATAAGCATTGGCCTTTTTTTCATCGTATAAAGCCCTTTAGCTTCTATCAGGGTGCCTGACTTGTCCAGGTCTGTGAGTATGAATTCCCTGATTTCATTCACCTTGTCTGAGATTATATAGCATGTCTTTGCATAGTTTGTGCCCATCATAAGTACGACTTTATTGACCATCACCTGAGTAATGTATGCAACAACGATTGCATAGAGCATGCTTTCTATGCCGAATATGAAGCCAGAGATCAGTATTACGATTCCATCAACTATGAAGAGGGAAGTGCCTAGGGGAATGTGCATGTAGCGTGCTGCAATCTGGGCAAGAATATCCGTTCCCCCGGTATTGGCTCCGCTCTTCATGACAATTCCCAGCCCAACGCCCGAGAGCACTCCACCAAATAGGCAGCTGAGCCATATGTTCATGTCGCGGGAGAGATCGAGGATTCCATTGTCACCTATGAAATGTGAGAAAACAGATGAAAACAGGGATAGAAGCAGGGATCCTAAAAGGCTCTTGAACCCAAACTGCTTTCCAAAAAGGATTGTTCCTGCAATGAACAGTGGGATATTCTGTATCAGCATGGTAAGTGCCAGATCCCATCCAAAGGCATGGAACAGTATTGTTGAAATTCCGCTTACTCCTCCCGGTGCAATCTGGGATGGATTGAGGAATACCACTACAGCAAATGCCGTAATGGCAGAGCCAAGCAGGATATAGAAATATTCCAGTACAGTATAGCGGTTTATCATAGCTTTGACGGAAGTCCTTTTGGTTCTCTTGAGAGCATTGACAGCGTATCCTTGACATCTGTTATGACAATAAGCTCATCAAGAACCTCTTTTGCCATAAAGCCAGAGGCAACGCACTTTTCCAGGAATGTGATAAGGCTGTCGTAATATCCGGTGCTGTTCAGTACCGCAACATTCTTTCTGTGGTATCCAAGCTGGCGCCATGTGAAGATTTCTGCCAGCTCCTCAAGCGTCCCGATACCTCCCGGCATTGCCAGAAAAGCATCTGAGAGGCTGTACATCGTTTCCTTCCTCTCATGCATATCCTCTGCAATAATAAGCTTTGTCTCATTATTCCTGCTTCTTACGCTGGGGGTGTTCATAGCTTTCGGAAGGACTCCTGTGACATGGACACCAAGCTCATTGCACCTTGATGCCAGGACTCCCATTATCCCCTTGTTCCCACCGCCATAGACCAATCCGGTTCCGTTATCTTTTAAAAGTGATGCGAGCTCTTCTGCATCTTTCCTGTACCTTGGATCATTGCCGGAAGATGAGCCGCAGAATACGCATAAATTATTAATTTCAGCCATAAAGGAGAGTATAGCATTGAAAATGACTGCTTTCCAGCATTCCTAACAAATACGCAAGTGGCTACATTTTTTCCTTGATAGTGTTACTTCTTGTAGTTAAAATCAATTTAAGAGATGAAGGAGGGGGTAACTTCTCCCAAACTGATACAGAAAATGATTTAAGGAGGAAGGGCGGATCCACCATCCTTAAGAAATGATGGTTTCTGCGCCAAATACTTTATGAAAAAAGTTCTAATGATTCTTTCTGTCTTGCTGCTTTCCCTCACTACAGTATTTGCTGCTCAGCAAATGAGTGTTACATGGGAATGGCTACTGGATGACCCAGAGGTAAATTATTACCGCTATCAGCTTAATGGCACAGATGATGATGGATGGACCGTTGTTTCCGGAGATACAGCAACATATGTAGCTGAAGGCCTTGATCCATATGCAGATTACACTCTCTATCTTCAGAGAAGCTATGATGGAATCAACTGGTCAGAAACTGCAAGTGCAACAGCAGAGGCACTTTTAGTTGCAGAGGAACCAGCAGCAGTAGAGGAAGTAGTGGTTGAAGAAGTTCCTGCTGCAGCAGAGGAAGTTCCTGCAGTTGAGGAAGCAGCTCCAGTTGAGCCAGCTGCTGAGGAAACTGTTGTTGAAGAAGTGGCAGTAGAAGAGCCTGCAGCAGTAGAAGAAGCTGTAGTAGAAGAAGTGGTTGAGGAAGTTCCTGCCGCAGAAGAAGCAGCTCCGGTTGAGCCAGTTGCACCAGTTGCTCCAGCTCCTGTAAAGGAAAGCAAGCCAGTAGAATTCTCTCTCCTCTTCAGGCCATATGCAGTATTTAACCTGAACTTTGGTGGAAGTGACGTATGGGAGTCTACAGGTATCGGTCTTGGACTCAGCTTCGATATTGATGACGTTGTCGCATTCAATGACAATTCCGGTCTTGGAGTAAGGATTGATGTCGGATCAACTCAGTATCCAGGCGGTGGATTTGCTAAGCTCTTAAAACCAGATGGTGCTCCTTTATGGCAGTTCTGGAACTGGAAGTGGGGTGATCTCTTCAACTTCGTAAACAACTATTCTAACGATGTGAACCTGACAGCACTGGCTACTATCGATGCAAGAGCTGGAATCATGGACTTCTCAATCGGTCTTGGCGGTGGAGCTGCAGTACTCTTCAGTGACAGAACAGGAAATGTTCCTGGCGTATATCACTTCAATCTTGCAACGGATATTGATCTTGCTGCATATGCAGCAGCAGAGATCGGACTTAAGTTCTACTGCGGAGATGTATTCTCAATCGGTATCGATGGCGTATACAAGATGATGATTCCAAATATCGAATACAATTCTGTTGATGCTTCACTGGTACTTGGAGTCACATTCTAAGTGGACAACCTGTTTACTTACATAAAATGGAGGGGAGATTTGGAGATGACAAGTCTCCCCTTAACTATTGAAGACCAGCTGATACTGGCAAATCTTGCCTATACCCACTTTGAAAATGTTGTCGCTCCTGAGGAGTGCATAACGCTGAAGGAGGCCGCAGAGAGGCTTATAAGGCTTCCATTCTCAATTCAGAATTTCAGGGTCAAAAACGATTATTTCCTTATTGAAGCACTGGTCGGTGCTCCACGTTTCTCATCCCTTTACATTTCCGATGTTGAGTCCCATTTTGACAAGGGAAAGAGGCAGTTCTTTTCATTCACTGTGCATATTGGAGATACAAATCTCATTGCATACCGGGGGACAGACAATACAGTTACAGGCTGGAAAGAGGATTTTGACATGGCATATGAGGAGGAAGTGCCATCCCAGCGTGATGCCCTGAAATACCTGGCAAGGATAGCAAGAAAATATGATGGGAAGATTATCCTGACGGGACACAGCAAAGGAGGGAATCTCGCTCTTTTTGCAGGATCTCTTGCCAGCAGCAGGGTCCAGAAGAGGATAGTCACGGTTTACAATAATGATGGTCCCGGTTTCAATGAGAAGAGCAGGGCGTTTTCCAATATCGGGAAAATCAGGGGAAAAACAGTTACCCTAATCCCTGAGTCCTCATTCATTGGCATGCTGATGGAGCATTCTGACAATTACAGGATAGTTGCCTCTTCAAACAGGATGATAATGCAGCATGATCCGTATTCCTGGCTTTTTGACGGACCTCATTTCAAATATGTTGAGTCCCGGAGTACAGACTCGGTCATCTTTGAGAATGTAGTGTCAAAGTGGCTTAAGAGCGCAAGCCATGAAGAGAGGGAGATCTTTGTGGATGCTGCATTCAAATGCATTGAATCGGTCGGTCTTGAGGACCTGGCTGGAAACAGCCTTGAGATACTTGCTAAAACACCTGGCCTGATAAGAAGCTTCAAGAACCTGAGTGACAATGAGAAAAAAGTGATGCGTACCGTTCTCAGGAACCTGGTATCATCGGCTAAGGGAAGCATTAAGAAATAATTACTTTTTCCTATACTCAATTTTCTTCACTTTTGCATCTTTCCCAGCCCTTTCAATGTTTATATCGCTGGCTGCCTTTTCTCCTTTTCTGAATGAACTCTGGCTTGAATATGTGGTCCTGCTTCTGGTTTTCCTTATCCTTGCACCTGAATATATCTGCCTGTATTTTGCAGCGTTTCCGCTGTAGCTCGTCATGAGGGCTTTTGAGATGCTCTCTTCTTCGTCATCTGACAGCCTTTCATACAGGGCACTGGAAAGGCCTATGAAGAAAGAATTGCGGTCTATGAAAGTGCGGGATGCTGAAACAGCCTTGAAATAAGCACTCCTTATTTCCTTCTCAAGGTATTCAAAAGACTCATATGCAAATACTACCTGGTCAACAGTTCCATAGGCATTTGCCAGGAATTCGCCATTCTCCTGCTTTTCCCTGATTATGTATGCCCCGGAGAGTTTTGAAATGATTGAGAAGAATATCTTTTCATGATAGAAGAACTTTTTTGAAGACATTATTGTGGCATAGTAGAGCATTTCATCAGATTCATTTCCTTCCCTGATCCCATACTCTGCCATCAGGCGCTGTGCTTTCAGAAGTGCCTCGCTGCTCTCATTTTCAAATGGGCTTTCACTGAGTCTCAGGAGCTTATTGACCTTATCCTGGATTCTTGCCCTTTTTTCTGATCTGAGCTTCACCTTTGACTTCTCAAAACCATCTGGAACACCGATGGTCCTGCAGATATTCCTGAATGCCTGATCATGCTCTGTAAAGCCACGTAATGCATCATCTATTGCATGTGCCGCCTCGTGCAGGAATACGGAATCAAGGTCTTCACGGCTTGATTGAATGATGAGATCATGGCTGAGCACTATGAGCTTCTGCCTTCTCTCGTAATATCCCAGGCGGTTATCCGCATCGGTGTCTGCAAAAATAACTTCCACCCTTTCCAGATCCACGCTATATAAACCTGATTTTTCATTAAGGATGGCTTTCAGCCTCTTTGCTTCATCTATTGTCTTCCTGCTTACTGCTTTGATCAGCATATTGTCATTATCCTTCCAGGTGGCAGAGCACAGAGTGTGTACCCGTTACCATTTTAAGCTCTGGCTTCTCTTTCCTGCAGATATCTTTTCTGAGCGGACACTTAGCATAATACCTGCAGAGCCCTTCATCTTCATTTTCACCCTTTAATGGGATTATCCTGTCCCTTTCAGCTATAGATAAATCAGATGACAGGAGCACTTTCGTGTATGGATGCAAAGCTTCATGGAAGATTTCATCCCTTTTCCCTTCCTCAACGATCTTTCCTCCATACATGACGATGATCCTGTCTGAAATCTCACTTACCAGGGAAAGATCATGTGAGATGAGCACGATTGTCAGGTCCATTTCCTCCTTAAGGGAAAAAAGGAGGTTTATTATTCCTCTCTCAAGCGCCTTGTCGAGGGATGAGAGGATTTCATCTGCAAGGATTATCTCGGGCTTTATTATAAGAGCCCTTGCAATTGCGACCCTCTGCCTCTCACCGCCAGATAGGGAGCCGGGGTATCTGGAAGAATAGCTTTGAGGAAGCCCGACCTTATCCATCATGCATGAAACCCTTTTCCCTATTTCTTCTTTGCTCAGCCTCATTTGCCGGGATGATCGCCTGCTGTAAAGGCTCAGGGGTTCCTTTATTATATCCTTGACTTTTATAAGAGGATCGAGGGACGAGTATGGATCCTGGAAGATCATCTGTATCTTCTGCCTCTCTTTCATCAGGCTTTTCCTGTCAAGCTTCACAATGTCCTTTCCCTCAAAAACTATTTCTCCGCCATCTATGCTGATAAGGCGGGAAATGGCTTTGAGCGTAGTGCTCTTTCCAGATCCGGATTCTCCTGTAATTGCAAGAATCTCCCCTTTCCTGACGCAAAAAGAAATGTCATCAACAGCCATCTTTCCCTTGTATGATTTTTTCAGGTGCCTCACCTCAAGCATGGCCATAGCTGCCTCCCAGGACATAATGTGTCCCTGTTTTCCAGAAATAGGTATTGCTTTCAAGGTTGAAAGGGGCAAGAGGGAGAGTAGGGTTTAGGAGCGTTTTCGTGTATGGATGGAGAGGATCCGATAATATCTCATCTTTTCTGCCATGCTCTACTATCTTTCCTTTATACATCACGTAGATCCTCTCCGCGGTATAGCTTATGACACTGAGGTCATGCGATATGATGATAAGCGTGCATCCTATCCTTTTAATAAGATCGAGGATGTCGCGCTCAAGACTTACATCCAGTGCTGTCGTGATTTCATCTGCAATTATGAGCTTTGGGGCGTTCAGGATGGCAAGTGCAATGCTGAGCCTCTGCTTCATCCCCCCAGAAAGTTCATCTATCCTTTTATCAAGGATGCTTTCATCAAGGGCCGTCTCTGAGAGTGCTTGCCTGATCCTTTCCATCACATCTTCCCCTGATGCGCTGCCCGGCATCCTGATGGATTCCCTCATGATCCTGGATATTTTCTTTACAGGGTTTATGCTTGTGGATGGGTCCTGGAAGATCAATGCAATATCTTTCCCCCTTATCCTGCTGAGCTCTTTTTCCTTGAGGCTCAGCATGTCTTTCCCTTCAAATAGAATCTCTCCGCGTGCTTCTTTTACTAATGCCATAGAGGAGAGGGCAGTCAGGCTTTTGCCAGAGCCTGACTCTCCTACAATGCCGATCCTCTCATGGCGCATAGCGTATAGCGAGATCCCTTTTATGGCATATTTATCTTTGAACCGGACTTTCAGATCCTTTATTTCCAGTATAGTGTCATCCATACAATGAATGGGGCAGGGCTATTTCCTTTTCCTTATGCTTACCTTGATCTTGTTCCTGATAAGGTATGCATGATGGATTTTCTTGTCCCTGAAATCATCTCCGATCGTCTCTTCTGTGATATCCCTGACTGCATAGTCGTTCATGATATCCTCAGACATCCTGAATTTCCTGAAATTATTGCTGAAGATCAGTACGCCTCCAGGGCTCAGGTGCATCATGCATGCTTTAATAAGTTTCTTATGATCCCTCTGGACGTCGAAATTATCGCGGCCCTTGCTGTTTGAGAATGTCGGAGGATCGCAGAAGATAAGATCAAAGCGGTCATAGGTGCTGTAAAGGTAATCCATGGCATCGCTTTTGTAGAAATAGTTGTCTATAGCGATTGGGAATCCATTGATCTTGAGGTTCTGCATTGCCCAGTCAAGGTAGGTGGATGATGTGTCTACGGATACAGTAGATACCGCACCTCCCTTTATGGCATTCAGCGTCGCTGTGGCTGTATAGCAGAACAGGTTGAGGAATCTCTTGTTGCTGCTATGCATCTGGATGTACTTCCTGATAGGCCTGTGATCAAGGAATATGCCTGTATCAAGGTAGTCCTGGAAGTTCACAAGGACATTGAGTCCGTTCTCATGTACGATATTGAATCTTGAAGATGAAGCAAGGCGTGTATACTGGTTCTTGCCTTTCATCTCTTTCCTCTGCTTTACATATATGTTCTCGATGTCTATTCCAGTAGCCCTTTCCGTTGCATAGATAAGCTCATTGAGCCTTCTTTCTGCATCTTCAGGATCAATGGTTTGAGGAGCAGCATATTCAGAAAGCGTGATCCATTTTCCCTCATACATGTCTATGGCTGCAGAATACTCCGGCATATCCGCATCATAGATCCTGTAGCATGTGACACCTTCTTTCTCCATAAGAGGCTTCAGTTCCCTGAGGTTCTTTACCAGGCGGTTGTATGCCATCTCTGCCCCTGGAGTAAGGGGCTGGGAGAGCCTTTCCTTTTTCTTCTCAAGGCTCTTTCTCTTCATCTCTTCCTTCTCTTCGTCCGTAAAGATCGAATAGTGTGCTGCCTGGCAGAAAATAGATCCGTTGTAAAGGCTGTTCACCCTTTCAGGTTTCATCGGGATATTTGTGAGCAGCTCGCTGTCTGCTGCCATGATGGTGGCTTTCCATCCTTTGAAGACATTGGAAAGCTTATCTCCGATCATAGAGTACAGGCCGTCGAGATCACTCTGTTTCATCCTCACTCCATAAGGAGGATCTGTAACTATATATCCTGTTCCCTTTGGAACATCCTCTTCTGTATAGAATGAGAAATCCATTGCCTTGAGGTCTATCAGCTCCCGGACTCCTGCTGCACGTGCATTCTCATCAGCGATCCTTATTGCCTTTTCGGAGATATCTGAACCATATATCCTGATATCCCTTTCATCCAGGGCCTTAGTCCTTCTTTCCTCTGCTTCCCTTACGATGCTCTGCCAGATTTCCTGGTCATACGATGGCAGTTTCTTGAAAGCAAAATCTTCTCTCCTTATAAGGCCTGGTGCTGTATCAGATGCAATAAGTGCTGCCTCTATCAGTATCGTGCCGGAACCTGCGAAAGGATCAAGAAGAATGCCGGAATCATCTTCTGTGATGCTTTTTTTCCACTCGCTCCTGTAAAGCAGGGTTGCGGCAAGGCTTTCCTTCATCACTGCATCTGTCTGATCCCTCCTGTAGCCTCTCTTATCCAGGCTCTCTCCAGAGAAATCAAGATACCATATTGCCCTCTTCTGATGCAGGTGGATATGTACAGTCACATCCGGATGCTCTGTATCCACATCCGGGCGTTCCCCATCAAAGTGCTCCTTAAGGCGGTCAATAATCCCATCCTTGACCCTGAGTGCTGCAAAATGGGAGTTTGTCAGGTAATTGCACTCCTGCACAGTCCTTGTGACTTTTATCTTAAGTGATGGGTTTATATATTCTTCCCATGGAATGTTGAGGGTGCTCTCATAAAGCTCATCTGTGTCTGTCACGTCATCATCAAGGTATATTGCTTCAAGAAGGCGTGATGATATCCTGCTGTACATGCAGAAACGGTATCCAGTCTCCAGTGTTCCGACAAATTCAACACCTGCCTTTGTCTGCCTTATTTCACTTGCTCCTGCCTCTTCAGCTTCTTTTACCACCAGGTCTGCCTGGTTTAATGAACAGCTGGCAAAGAAAATCATAATGCCTCCCCGTAAAACAGTTTCTCTGTCTCTTCTTTTGTAAACTCATATATTGTGGAACAGTTGAAGCACTCTACCTCAAGCGGGAATTTGCCTGCCATTATCTCTTCCTTCTCTTTTTCAGAGAGGCTTTTCAGATACATCTCAAACTGTCTTTTTGAACAGGGGCATGAAAACCCGATCGGGCTGTGTTCCAGGTATTCTGGATTGAATTCACTGAATTCGCTCATGCCATATTCCTTTGCAGTAGTTCCTGAGCTGATTGCCTTTGCCAGGTTGCTCAGTTTCCTTGATTTTTCCTGAAGCTGCTCAAGTATTTTATCATCGGCTCCAGGCAGTGCCTGTATGAATAATCCTCCGGCTCCCCAGATTCTGGACTGGCTGTCAAAATCTATTGACAGGTAAAACATTGTAGGTGTCTGCTCGCTCTGCTGGTAGTAGAGAGCCAGATCATTTGCCAGATTCCCGTGTTCAAGCATTATCTGTCCTGAAAACGGTGTTTTTGCCCCTTCAAGGATCTTTGTGAGTGTAAGGAAGCCCGGACCATAGAGAAGGGATGTATCCAGGCTTTCAAGAGGCTTTGCAAGCTCAATTGGATTCTGCATCAGGTAGCCCCTTACAGCTCCGCATGCCCATGCTTCCACGCTCAGGCCCTTTACCGGACCGCCACACTCAATTTCAAGGCGTATCCTGTCATTTCCTTTTACTGTCGAAGAGAGCAGCGCTCCTGCAATATAGCCCTGCCCAAGGATGTATGCTTCCAGCGGCCCAAGGTTATGGCTGCTCCTCATTTCATTCAGCATTCTTGTTGCTGAAACCACACTCATTCTCACTTTGCCTCCGCCCAGGAGGAATATCTCCCTGCCGTCGTCTGCGAGGGAGGCAATGTGCTCGCTAAGCTCATTGTCTGAAATAGGTTTTTTTATCATACGGGCAATCTTATAGTTTTTAAGGAATTATTGCAATTTCCAATGTTCACTAAAAAGACATAATTAGGCTATTGACGTAAACTGCAACTCTCTCTATATTCATTTCGTTAAGTGGTTAACTATTATGAACAGTCCTTTTTTCCCATCAATCAAGGCTTTCACACATGCCTTTGACAGCTACATAGAGAAAAAGACGGGCTTCTCATCTTCCCAGCTCAGGATACTTGGCTACCTGAAGATGAATGAGGATTCTGTCATCTACCAGAAAGACATTGAGGAGAGGGCGGAGGTGAGCAAGGCTGCGATCTCCTGCATACTGGATAAAATGGAAAGCTCCGGCCTTATAGTGAGGAAGAAAGCGTCAGAAGATGGAAGGAAGAAGGAGATAAGCCTGACAGCAAAAGGAAGTCAGGTTGCAAGGGAAGTATATAGCCTGCTCACTTCAACAGAGAGGGAGATCTTCTCTGTCCTGACAGGCGAGGAACTGGAAATTATGAACAGTATAAAAGAAAAACTCTTTAATAAGTTGGAGGAATTAAGATGCTGAAAGCTCTTGCATCCCGTGTAAGGGAGTATAAGAAAGAGACGATCCTAACTCCGCTGTTTATGGTAGGGGAAGTTTTCATGGAGGTACTCATTCCGGCTATCATGGCTTCTGTCATTGATGTCGGGGTAAGCCAGGGAAACATTGCATATACGGTAAAAATGAGCATCGTGCTTGTCATTTGCGCATTCCTTTCGATGTTCTTTGGAGTGATGGGAGCAAAGACCGCGGCAACTGCAAGCTCTGGCTTTGCGCGCAACCTGCGCCACGATCTCTATTACAAGATTGAAGACTTCTCCTTTTTGAACATTGACTCATTTTCAACATCATCCCTGATTACTCGTCTTACTACTGACGTCCAGAATGTTCAGATGGCTTTCCAGATGGTTATCAGGATGTTCGTAAGAAGCCCTATAATGTTCGTCTTCGCAATCATCATGGTTGCCAGGAACGGCGGATCGCTTATGTTCACATATATCGTTGCAATCCCTGTTCTTGCGCTTGGAATCTACCTCATGATGAGCAATGCGCATCCGAGGTTTGAAAAGGCATTCAAAAGCTATGATAACCTTAACCGCGTAGTAGGGGAAAACCTTAATGGAATCAGGACTGTAAAGGCATATGTGAGGGAAGAAAGGGAGACGGAGAAGTTCGACCAGTCCGCAACTGAGATCTATGATAACTTTGTCTCTGCACAGAAAGTGATGGCACTCTCACAGCCTATGATGAGTTCTGTAATGTATCTCTGTATTATCGCAGTGTCATTTATCGGGGCAAAGCTCATAAATGCAGGCAACATGACTACAGGCCAGCTGATGAGCGTCTTCACCTACAATGGACAGATCCTGATGAGCCTTATCATGATCGGAATGTTCATGGTCATGGTCACTATTGCAAGGGCAAGTGCTGAGCGTATCATGGAAGTCCTGGAGACAGATCCTGATATGGATATAAACACCGATGGTGAGACGGAAGTGAAAGATGGCTCGATTGAATTTGACAACGTCAGTTTCGCTTATAAGAAAGGCGCTGATGTGCTTGAGAACATCAATCTTAAGATTGAAAGCGGAATGATGGTTGGAATTCTTGGTCCGACCGGAAGCGGGAAAAGTACGCTCATAAGCCTGATTGCCCGTCTGTATGATGCTACAGGCGGTTCTGTAAAAGTTGGCGGAAAGGACGTGAAGGAGTATAACCTCAAGAGCCTGCGTGATGAAGTTTCCGTAGTGCTCCAGAAGAACCAGCTTTTTACTGGAAGCGTGAAAGATAACCTCAAATGGGGAAATAAGGATGCAAGCGATGAAGAGATCGTGAGGGCGTGCAAGATAGCACAGGCAGACCCATTCATCTCCCAGATGAGCCAGGGCTATGACAGCCATGTAGAGCAGGGGGGAACCAATTTCTCCGGAGGGCAGAGGCAGAGGCTGTGTATTGCAAGAGCCCTGCTCAAGAAGCCGAAAGTGCTTATCATGGATGACAGCACAAGCGCAGTTGATACCCAGACAGACAGCCAGATCCGCTATGCATTGAAAAATGATATCAGGGATGTGACTAAGATAATAATTGCGCAGCGTATTTCATCTGTGCAGGATGCCGATATGATAGTCATGCTGAATGACGGAAGGATTGAGGATGTGGGAACTCATGATGAGCTTTTATCGAGAAATGCGAACTACCAGGGGCTTTTCAATACCCAGGCAAAGGCAAAGGAGGCATAAGGATGCCAAGATTTAAAGCAGGAAACACAAGAGCAAAGAATCCAGTAAAGACATTCAAGCGCCTTTTTGCCATGATATTCCGTGAGCACAGGGTAGTTCTTGCAATAGTGCTGTGCTGCATACTGCTTACGGCATTTGCCACCAGCTATTACTCAACATTCATGGAAAGCCTCATAGATGTGTATATCGCACCGCTTGTTGGAAACAGCAATCCGGATTTCATGCCGCTGATCCATGCACTGACTGTTTTCTTCTGCATAATACTCTTTTGCCAGGTAATTCCGCAGTATATACAGCAGCGCATCATGATCAAAGTCAGCCAGGGTGCAATGCTCACTATGAGGAAAAATATGTTCAGGAAGCTTGAAAGCCTTCCCATCTCATATTTTGACAGGCACCAGCATGGTGAGACCATGAGCCGCTTTTCCAACGATACCGATACACTCAACCAGATGATGAGCCAGGCTCTTGTCCAGGTCATAAGCGCAACGATAACCATATTGTTCCTCTTTGTGACAATGCTTATGAATAACGTATTCCTTTCTTTGGTTGTCGTATTGTTTATTGTACTGATGTTCCGTGTCACAGGCTTTGTTGCCTCTAGGAGCGGAAAGTATTTTGCCATACAGCAGGCGGACCTGGCAGCTGTAAACGGTTTTGTGGAAGAGATGATCAATGGGCAGAAAGTAATCAAGGTCTTCACTCATGAAGAAGAGAGCAAGAAAGATTTTGATCATTTCAACGATGCCCTGAATTCAAGCATGAGCAAGGCAAACGGATACTCGAATGCCATGGGACCGGTGAGCGCGAACATGAGCAACCTCCAGTATGTATCCCTTGTCCTGATTGGCTCGATTGTCACTATCCTGACCGATGGCTACACCGTAGGAGCTCTTGCCGCATTCCTTCTCCTTTCAAGGAGCCTATCCAATTCAGTAAGCCAGATAACGCAGCAGGCAAACAGTATCCTTCTGGCCCTTGCGGGTGCAGAACGCATCTTCGAGCTTCTGGATGAGGAGAGTGAGAAGGATGAAGGATATGTGACGCTTGTAAATGCTAAGGTCGATGAGAATGGCAACCTCACTGAAAGCAAGGAGAGGACAGGGCTTTGGGCCTGGAAGCATCCACATACGGATGGAAGCGGAATTTCATATGTTCCTCTTAAAGGGGATATCGTGATGGAGCATGTTGATTTCGGCTATGTCCCGGATAAGACTGTTCTCCATGATATTTCCCTTTATGCAAAACCTGGGCAGAAAATAGCATTTGTAGGGGCAACCGGTGCAGGAAAGACTACGATCACAAACCTGCTGAACCGCTTCTATGATATCCAGGACGGCAAGATCCGTTTTGATGGAATCAACATCAACAAGATCAAAAAAGCCGACTTAAGGCATTCCCTTGGCATGATACTGCAGGACACAAACCTCTTTACCGGAACCATCAGGGATAATATAAGGTATGGTAGGCTGGATGCGACGGATGAGGAGGTTGAGAGGGCAGCAAAGCTTGCAAATGCCCATGATTTCATCATGCGTATGCCAAAAGGCTATGACACCATGATCACCAATAACGGAGAAGAGCTCTCGCAGGGGCAGAGGCAGCTGCTCTCAATTGCACGCGCAGCAGTCGCTGATCCTCCTGTAATGGTAATGGATGAGGCCACAAGCAGCATCGATACCCATACAGAGGCATTAGTTCAGGCAGGAATGGACCGCATCATGGAAAACAGGACTGTCTTTGTCATTGCCCACAGGCTTTCCACTGTCCGCAACAGCAATGCCATCATGGTTCTTGAGCACGGAAGGATCATCGAACGTGGAGACCATGATGACCTGATTGCCCAGAAGGGCATGTACTACAGGCTCTATACCGGAGCCTTTGAACTGGAATGATCCAGTATGATTCTCCATCCTGCCTGGCGGGGTGGAGATTTAATGTAAAAATCGCTTATAAAACTATTTACATGAAATAAGAACTCAAATATAATACTTTTTCGGTCGGCATTGCCGGCAGGCATAAAAGAAAGGACAGCTTGAAGAAGCTCAGCTTTAGGCTGCAACCTTTTTCTTGAAAGATGTCTTAAGGGATCCAAAAGGCTATAGCCTGCATCCTATCCGCCTTCCCACAGGATAAGATGTTAGTCTTTTCTTCTTTTAAGCAGGTGAGTCTTTTAAGGTATGCATAATCATTGATAATAAGGGTTTAGAAATGAAAACTATTTTTGTTAAGCCTAATAGCGTAGAGAAGAAATGGTATATTATCGACGCAGAAGGCAAGAACCTTGGAAGGGTTGCAGTAACAGCTGCAAACATTCTCAGGGGTAAGAACAAGGCTGAGTATGTTCCTCACCAGGACTTGGGGGACTATGTGATCATCATCAACGCTGCTAAGGCAAGCGTAAGTGGCAACAAGGTTGAAGACAAGAAGTACTACCGCCACTCCATGTTCCCAGGTGGATTCAGGGAGGAGAAGTACGGTGATGTCCTCAAGAGAAAGCCAACATTCCCTATGGAGCACGCTATTAAGGGTATGCTTCCACGCGGACCACTTGGACGCAAGCTCTTTACAAACGTAAAGATTTATGCAGGATCTGAGCATCCACACCAGGCTCAGAAACCAGTTGCTGTAGAGCTCGACTTTTAGGAGGTAGATGATGGCTAAGAAAGACGCAAAGAACACTGCCAACCTCGGACATGGAGTTGGAAGAAGGAAGACTGCAGTAGCACGTGTATACCTCAGAGAGGGAAACGGCAAGATCACAGTCAATGGAAAGAATGTTGATGAGTACTTTGTAGATGTGCTCAATTCCTCTATAGTAAGCCAGCCATTCAAGGTGACAGAGACAGAAGGAAAGTATGATCTTGTCATCAATGTAACAGGTGGTGGCATTAAGGGACAGGCAGAGGCTTGCAGGCATGGCGTTGCAAGAGCTCTGGTAGATGAGGATGAGGCATATAGGCCAGCACTTCACGCAGCAGGACTTATGACCAGAGACCCGAGAATGGTCGAAAGGAAGAAGTACGGTCAGCGCGGAGCAAGAAGGCGCTTCCAGTTCTCAAAGAGATAAGTTATCTCTTATCATTGCCGGTCATTCATATGGCCGGTTTTTCTTTGCCTCAGCATCAGGCTTATTCCGAGAAACAGGACGAATGCAATTACGGCTGCAGAGAGCACTATATGCATCATCCGTATGAATTTCACATCATCTGCATCTGCAAAAGAAGAGAACATCGCGCTTTGGAGCGTCAGCAGGGTAACAGCTGATAATGCCAGGGAAAGTGTCCTGTAGCTCCTTATGCCTGCATCATCTGCTTTCCTTGTCTTTATATAGCCTTTTACGGAAAAGAACAGGGAAACGAATGAATAGAGGGCAAATGCGTAGATTATATAATCAGGGTAGTGGAATGAAAAGCTTCCTTTTACAAGGTCCCGCGCTATGAAAGACAGTGGAAGTGACATTGCAATCAGGAATGAGCCTGTGAAGGCCATGGCATTCTTTCCCCCTTTTGCCGAAAGGAGGATAATTATCTTTGCTGCAAATACTATGCAGTAGTAAAGAGCAAGCGCAACCAGCCATGGAATGCTGAAAATTAGGCCTACAATGCTTTTCAGGGCAATATACGATCCATTGAAAATAACGGATGCTGTCAGCGCATATTTCTGCCTGATCTCCTGGTTTTGCACTATTTCATTGCTGGCAAGTTTCCTGATAGCTGGAATGAGCTTTCCTGATTTATAGCAGAGCACTGAAAGGGTGTAGAATGACAGTGTATAGAATGGGATGGCAATGATGCTCTCATCAAGATGCCTGCAGAATATGATTGCAAGTGAAGCTAGGCTTACTGCTGATAGGAAAAGTGCCAGCAGCGGATTTATATCAATAATATGCTTCAATAGGGAAGAGAACGCTGAACGTGCTTCCTTTCCCTTTTTCTGATTCAACTTCAATCTTTGTCCCTGTTATGTCCATTATTTTCTTTACAAGTGCCAGGCCAAGGCCATTGCCTTCCATCTTATGGCTCCTGTCTGCCTGGTAGAACTTGTCATATATCCGTTTCACCTCTTCTTCATCCATTCCTATACCGTTATCCCTGATCGAGACTTTTATCCCATCTGTGGCTTCATTTATGGATACTTCTATTGTCCCTCCATCCGGAGTGAACTTTACGGCATTCGAGATAAGGTTGTTCCATACGATATCAAAAAGCTCTGCATCTGCAAAAATGAAAAGGCTGTCTGGAAGGTTTGAGATGATGTTTATATTCTTGCTTGACCAGAGTGATTCAGAATCAAGAAGTGCCACCCTCAGCTGTTCTGCCAGGTTATAGCGCTCCCTCTGTGGGAATATCTTCTGCTTTTCAAGCTTGTTCAGGCGCAGGATGTTTGTCACCAGCATGCTGAATTTCCTCGTTGTCATTGAAATGATCTTGGAGTATTCCTTTATCTTTTCCCTATCTTCTTCATTCTCAAGCAGCATTGCATAGTTCTGTATCGTTGCCAGCGGAGTCTTAAGTTCATGGGAAATATTGGATATGAAGTCTTCCTGAAGTGTTTCCATTCCTTCCAGCTCTTCTGCCATTTTATCAAGGCGGAGTGCTATCATGTCGAATTCTGTCCTTATATGATCTTCCGTTCCATCTGTGATTCTTACTGAGAAATCCCCTTCAGTGATCTTGTCAGTGGCATGGAGTATGTTTTTCAGTGGCTTATCTATTATGAAGCGTTTTGTTATGGCATTGATCACAATGAAGACTATTATGATCGTGACTGAGAGGAATATGGTATAGCGGGAGACCAGGAATACTATCTCCTGTGATACCGGGATATCGAAATAGAGCTTAAGTATCTGGTAGACAAGCACTGTCGCAATTGCTGATGATAATGCCACTGTAATCAGCAAGGCCAGATAGGTCCTGATGGATATTATGCTTTTTCTATAGCCTTTTTTCATTTTATTACTGCTTTATAGCCAAGGCCATGCACTGTCACGATCTCAAAATCCCTGCATGAAGAGAATTTCTCCCTGATCTTTGTGATGTACACATCTATGCTTCTTGTTCCTGTTGACGAATCAATTGACCAGAATTCATTCAGAAGCTGCATGCGCGTGAAAGTCTTCTTAGGGAATGAAAGCAGCTTGAAAAGTATGTTGAACTCCCTGACGGTAAGCGGGACTTCCTCGCCGTTCACATATGCAGTCATCTCATCAGAATCCATTACAAGCGATCCTATTACCAGCTTCTTTTCAGATGCGATCTTTGCGCGCCTGAGCAGTGCATTGACACGCATTATAAGCTCTTCAAAGTCTATTGGTTTTATCATATAGTCATCAATTCCGAGATCAAATCCTTTCGCTTTGCTCTCTATATCTGATCTTGCTGTTACAAAGATGATCGGTTTTTCCTTGTCCATCTGCCTTACAGCTTCTGCAAATTCAAATCCGTTCTCTCCTTCCATCATGATATCTGAAATGATCAGGTCAAAGTTCTTCTTTTCCATCTGCTCATAGGCTGACTCTGCGTTTGTTGCCCCTGATGCGTCAAAGCCATGCTTTGTCAGGAACGCCTTCATGCTCTTAAGCAGCAATTCATCATCCTCAACTACTAGAATGCTTACCATAATAGACTCCTAGTTTCTTATGTTACCTTACTTATGTTGTAATTTTGTTGCATTTAGGGAAATAATTATAACATGAATGCATACGATAAGGCTCTCTCTTTTCTTGCTGTAAGGGAGCATACCGCAAAGGAAATAAGGGCAAAGCTTTCCCAGCGCGGATTTTGCCAGGATGAGATAGAAGAGGCGGTCAAAAGGCTCATTGCAGAGAATGCAATCAGTGACGGGAGATTTATAGAAGCCCTGATAAGATCATCTTTGAAAAAAGGGGAGAGTGCCGCTTTCATCAGGCTGAAGCTCCTTGAAAAAGGGGTTGATAGAAAAAAGGCAGAGGAGGCGGTAAGGATTTTGAAAGAGAGCAGTGAGTATGAAGAATCAGTGAAAAAGGCTGTGCTGAGGATGATGGAGAAGAAAGAAGAGGGCAAAGCCCTTTCAAGCCTTGCCCGTAAAGGATATTCAATGGCGGAAATTAGAAACGCTCTTAAAGGGGACTGCTGACCTTTGTGCTGATGTGAGTCAGGAATTCATCATAGCCATCCTTTATCACATCTTCAGGCTCATAGTCGCTTAGCGGGTAGTTCTCCATGACGAAATCGATATCCTTGTCTCCTCTTCCTGAGAGGTTTACAAGTATCTTCTTTCCCTTTCCCAGTTTCTTTGCAAGCTTTACTGCATAAGAGACTGCATGGCTGCTTTCCAGGGCAGGAATGATCCCTTCCATCCTTGAAAGCGCATAGAAGGCCTCAACTGCTTCCCTGTCTGTTATGCTTACATAGTTGACTCTCTGGATATCATGGAGGTAGCAGTGCTGAGGTCCGACTCCGGGGTAGTCGAGGCCGCTTGCAATTGAATATACCGGCAGGGGCTCTCCCTTTTCATCCTGTATGAAATAGCACTTGAAACCATGCAGTATCCCTTTCTTTCCCTTTTCCATGCTTGCTGCGTGCATCCCTGTCTCGAGCCCTTTTCCTGCAGGTTCGACTCCATATATAGCCACGTCCTTATCGTCAAGGAATGCAGAGAAGAGTCCCATTGCGTTGCTTCCTCCGCCAACACAGGCGACTATTGCATCAGGAAGAGTTCCTTCTGCCTTGAGCATCTGCTCGCGTGCCTCAATCCCGATTACAGACTGGAAATCCCGTACCATCTCAGGAAATGGATGTGGGCCAACAACACTTCCAATGCAGTATATGATGTTTACCGGATCCTCCAGATATGCCTTGAATGCTGCATCGACTGCGTCCTTAAGTGTTGCGGTTCCCTCCGTAACAGGAATGACCTTTGCTCCAAGAATTTTCATCCTGGATACGTTTGGAGCTTCTTTCTTCACATCAACAGCTCCCATGTAGATATCGCAGTCAAGGCCTAAAAGGGCAGCGGCAGTAGCCAGGGCAACTCCATGCTGGCCAGCACCTGTTTCTGCAATCACTTTCTTTTTTCCCATTCTCTTTGCAAGAAGCACTTCGCCAAGTGCATGGTTTATCTTATGTGCTCCAGTATGGTTCAGATCTTCCCTCTTGAGGTATATCTCAGCTCCTCCTACAGCTTCTGAGAGCCTCTTTGCATGGTAGATCGGGCTTGGCCTTCCCGTATATGTTTCGTTAAGCTCCTTAAGTTCCTTTATGAACGATGGATCATTGGATATCCTGTCATATGCAGAACTTACTTCCTCCATCACCTTCTCAAGTGCTTCAGGGACGTAAGAGCCGCCGAACTCTCCAAAAAATCCATTCTTATCCGGCATGTTTTCTGTATCAATTCCTTTTGTCAGCAAATTTGGCATATGTCCTCCTTATTTGCAGCTATGATACTATTTAGAGAAACATATGTCAATGACAATTACCTTCAGAAATCAAAAGAGCTGATCAGTTTTTCTGCATCCTCATCTGAGATAAAGTGCTCTTTTCCGAACTGAGCTGAGTTTACAAGGAAGGTTGCTTCGTCCCTTTCCCCTTCAAGTCCGTGCCATGGGATAAAGCCATCTGGATTGATATGGCTTTGGAATGTGCAGTCAATGAAAGCGGCTTTCCCTTCCTTTCTCCATGGACGCATCAGGTAGACGGAGTGATCCTTCACTCCTTGGGATGAGAACCTGCAGCTGCTGAATACAAAACCGGTATCTTTCCTGAATCCGCTTGGGGCTGCGACATATCCTTCTTCATCCGATATTATGTCAGCATCAGTGAAAAGTGCATCGGCTCCTCCAAATATGAAATCCACTCCGCCGTAGATAGCGCCTTTTTCAAAAATTACCCGGTTAAGTTTCCTCCTTGAATATACCCGTGGGCCATAAAATCCCCTTTTTTCCCTTTCCATCTGCGGCAATGGGGCAAGAAAGAGTGTATCCTGGTGGCCAAAGAGAGTCACGTTCCTGAGCTTTGCATAGTCTGCATCAAGGTAAAGTGCAAGGGCCTGGCCGACTTCTGATCCTTTTCCTGCAGTATTTTCTATCCTTATGTTCTCGATTTCGAGGTATTCGCCGGAGAAGAATGCCGTATAGCTTCGGAATGTTCCCCTTTTCAGGCCGTCAGAAAGTATTTCCTTGCCATAGTCATCATAGCTTATGACAACATTCCCTTCTCCTCTAAGGCGCAGTGAGTGCTTATCTGAGAATATCTTTTCCCTGTAAAACCCTTCACTGATTATGATCTCTGCATCTTCTGCATACGGTACGGCATTAAGCGCTTCCTGGATGCTGAAGAAATCCTCTCCATTCCTTCCAACAGTAAGTTTCATCATATTTATGTCCTTCTTGAATCCCTGATTTTCTGCATTGCCATTTTTTTCACATTCTCAGAAACCATCTCCATGTATGGTGTGCAGATCTTCCTGTCTGAAATGTAGTAGAAAGAAAGTGCCCAGGCAAGTGCCATCTCAATGTAATAGCCGTCATCAGTCCTGACCTTGACAAGAAGATCCAGCTGTTCTTCCAGATCAGCGCTTACCTTTGCCCTGTTTGACATTATCCAGACAACAGCAAGCCTTCTTGCATACAGCCTGCTGTCCTCCAGAAGTCCTGCAAAGTACTCATAGGCAATATCTATTTCCTTTTTACCGAACTTCAGGGAGGAGGCAAGGGTATCTGTCTCATCCCATGTGGCAAGGTAATCCAGATGGCCGCTCAGCAGCTCAAGCTTTTCCCTTACCCCTATTTTCCTGGAGGCGATGATGAATCCCCTGAGAAGAACGTCCTCGTGGTATTTTATTTCAAAATCGGTATCATCAAGTGTTTTTGCAATCTTCCTGAGCTCCGGTATCCTTACTCCATAGATCGGGTAATCACAGTTTGGAATGAGCTTTGCGCTGAATTCCTTTATGTTTTTCCCCCCTGCCTGCATATATAGGTGTTCTGTATCCATGATGCAGATTATAGCAGAAAGGATAATGCATAAAAATAAGAATATTTATGCAATAACTGCATATTGATTACTTTATCATGCTCTTTATTTCCGATATAATCTCGGTATCTTAAGGAGGAGAGCAGATGAAAAAACTATTATCTCTTTTATTGATTTCAGCATTAGTCACCCTTTCTGTTTTTGCTCAGGCAGCTTCAGAAAGTTCTGTAGATGATTCCCTTACAGCTGTGCAGGAGAGGGGAACATTCATCCTGGGCCTTGATGATTCATTCCCTCCAATGGGATTCAGGGATGAAAATGGCGAGATCGTTGGTTTTGATATCGATACAGCCCGTGAAGTTTGCTCACGTCTTAACGTTGAGCTTGTCTGTCAGCCAATAGACTGGAACGCAAAGGAACAGGAACTTGCTACAGGAAATATTGACTGCATCTGGAATGGCTTTACAAAGACACCTGAAAGGGAAGAGCAGATGCTGTTCTCATTCCCTTATGTGAATAATGCCCAGGTCATCGTTGTCAGGGGAGACAGCCCAGCAATGACAATTGCAGATCTTGAAGGTGCAACAGTTGGAGTGCAGGCCGGCTCAAGTGCCCAGGATGCAATCAATGATACTCCGGGATTCCTGGATACAATTGGTGAGGTCGTTGAATTCAGGGAAAACCTTACAGCCCTCATGGATCTTGAGATTGGCGGATGCGATGCTGTTGTGATGGATCTCCTGGTTGCAAATGACAATATCAAGAGAAGTGGAAGTGATTTCAGGATCCTTGATGAGACTCTGGTGGAAGAGGAGTATGCAATCGGATTCAGGAAGAATGATGTGGCACTGAAAGATGCAGTGGAGGCAGAGCTTCTTGCAATGGCTGAGGATGGAACTCTTGCAGAGATTGCTGTGAAATGGTTCGGTGCTGATATCACAGTGGTAGGAAAATAATGGGACAATTATTATCTCAAATGCTCTCAGGCACACTTGTCAGCCTGAGAGTTTTTGTCCTTACCCTTCTTTTTTCCCTTCCCTTGGGCTTCGTTGTTGCAAAGGGAAGGATGAGCAGGATAGGCATACTGAGGGGAGTTGTTAACTTATATATACAGATCATGAGGGGAACTCCCTTGATACTGCAGCTGATATTTGTCTATTTTGCCCCATACTATGTCATTGGCGTGTCTTATGACCGTTTTACGGCAGTAATTGTCGCCTTCGTCCTTAATTACAGCGCTTATTTTGCGGAGATCTACCGTTCTGGCCTGCAATCCATAGAAAAAGGCCAGTATGAGGCATGCAAGGTGCTTGGCTTCTCAAAGGCACATACCTTTTTCTTTATTGTGCTTCCACAGGTTATAAAGAGAATCCTTCCTGCGCTTGGAAACGAGGTGGTGACACTTGTAAAAGATACTGCTCTTGCCCAGACTATCGGAGTTTCAGAGCTGTTCAGGGTTGCACAGAATGCATCGAGCAGGACATTCTCAACAATGCCGATATTCATTGCCGGAATATTCTATTTCGTAATGAACTACATCGTGTCCAAGGTTTTCGATCTAGCTGAGAAGAAGCTAAGCTACTACAGGTGATAACATGTCAGAGATTATGGTAAAAGCAGAAAACATAAGGAAAGCATTCGGCTCCCTTCTGGTACTTGATGACATTTCATTCTCCCTTGAGAGGGGAAAGGTCCTTTCAATCATCGGCCCTTCTGGATCTGGAAAGAGCACGCTGCTGAGGATAATCACGCAGCTGGAGAAGGCAGATGGAGGATCTCTTGAGATAAAAGGTGAGAAGCTCTTTGAAAGCGGCGTTTATGCAAAGCCGGATATCCAGAAGAGGATAGGGCGCTATACCGGACTTGTATTCCAGTCATTCAATCTTTTTCCGCATTTCTCTGTATTGAGGAACATCACTGAGGCTCAGCGTTCAGTGCTTAAAAAAAGCAGGGCGGAAGCAGAGGAGAAGGCCTATGGGCTGCTGAGGAAGATGAGCCTGGAAGATAAGGCAAAAAGCTACCCTTGTGAACTTTCAGGAGGGCAGATGCAGAGGGTATCAATTGCCAGGGCTCTTGCACTGGATCCGGAAATCCTTTTCTTTGATGAGCCTACATCTGCACTCGATCCAGAGCTGACCAGGGACATCCTGAATGTCATAAGGGGGCTAGCAGAAGAGAAGATGACGATGGTTGTAGTAACGCATGAAATGAATTTTGCAAAAGGGATTTCTGATCATGCAATATTCATGGAAGGCGGAGTCATCGTGGAAGAGGGGGATCCTGTCAGCCTGTTTGATAATCCCCAGAATAAGAGGACAAAGGAATTTGTCAGGAGTTTTGAAGGCTGATTCTTTATCTATAATGGGCACGGCGGGTGTCGAACCCGCTACCCCTACCGTGTGAAGGTAGTGCTCTCCCGATGAGCTACGTGCCCTTTTTCAGTCATTTTCAAGAAGAATTGCGGCATATGCCTCTATTGCTTCCCCTTTGCCTGTAGAATCCACTCCTTCATGTGTCTTCGCTTTTACAGAGACTCTCGACTGCTCGATATCAAGAAGGGATGCAAGATTCTCCTTTATTACATTCTTATAGTCTTTAAGCTTAACTTGCTCAAGTACTATCAGGCAATCTATGTTAATTATTTTTGCATTAGATGCCTTTTTTACCTCATTCAGGAGTTCTACGGAGCTGATATCCTTGTATTTTGGATCCGATGGAGGAAAATGTTCCCCGATATCTCCCATGGAAAGTGCTCCGAGAATTGCATCTATTACTGCATGTATCAGGACATCGCCATCACTGTGCGCATCTTCTCCGACTGGAGAAGGAATTACAATTCCGCCTAAAACAAGCTTACGCCCCTGGATAAGGCGATGGTTATCGTAGCCAAAGCCGATTCTCATTCCTCTTTCCCTGCCGTATACAATAGCTCCCTCATCCTCCTGGATGCCTTTGCGCTTTTCCTGCCTTCATCCCTTTCCCTTATATATTCCTCAATCTGTGCCTCTGCATCTGGAATGTCTGAAAGGTATGTGATCTTCCTGTTTTCCTCATCAGCCTGCACAGGAACGCATCTGCCTCCAAAAGAGAGATATATCTCGATATCATCAGAAGCACCTGAGTTTGAGCTCCTGTTATGTGCATCAAGTATCTCAGAATACCTGAATACCTGTGGTGTCTGCACCCGCACTAAATTTGTCCTGTCAACATTTTCGCTTATAAGTCCGTCAGGGCCGAGCCTCTTCACGCTGTCATTTATACGCATGGCTGGGACAGCTGAGCCGAATACATTTGCAGCTGCAATGGTCCTGATGATGAGATCAGGCTTCAAGAACGGACGCGCCCCATCATGTATGGCCACCAGGTCTATGCTGCCGCTGAACGCTTTTAGTGCATTGAGCGCTTTTGTCACGCTTTCCTTCCTGGTCTCTCCTCCGGGAATGATCAGGAATGGAATTGTGTTGATGTCAGCAAGATCCTCCAGGGCTATGATGGTCTCATCCTCAGATCCCTCAGGGCATGTCACGCAGACTGCGGAGAGCCCCGGTATTTCAAAAAATGGCTCTGCTGCCCTGTAAAGCACAGTGTGCCCATCTATTTTCAGGTATTCTTTCTTTACTGCATTCTCATGCCCTTTATTGAAACGCTCACTTTTCCCTGCAGCAGTTATGATTGCTGCGAAGCGTGGAAAATCACTCATGGGGATCTGCTCCTATGCTGTAACAGGTTTAATTCTCTCTAGATGGGAAAATATTGTGCGCTTTGCACTCTCTTCGTCAAGCCCCAGCACATAGGAGCTTTCGTCTATCAGATGGGTGAGGGCGGTCTCAAAGAGCCTCCTTTCCTGAATCGGAAGATCCCTTACCTTCTGCCTGTTATACAGGATATTCACTACAGCGGCGACATTCTCTATCGTTCCGGTCCTCAGCATGTTCATCTGGTTCTGCTGCCTTGCTTTCCAGTCCGATCCCCTCACATCCTTTTTCTCTGACAGGCTTTCAAGTGCCTTTCTTATCTCATCTTTTCCAGAGAGCCTCCTGAGCCCCAGGCTCTCCGCATTTGCTTTTGGAAGCAGGATGTTCATATCCAGGGAAGGGATTGTTATGACATAGTATTCCGTGTTCTCCCCATTGAGAACCTTTTCTGTGATACTGCTGATGATTCCAACTCCGTGGGTTGGATAGACGACTCTTTCGCCTATGCTGAATCCGGTTTTTTTTGCTCCCATTTGAAAATATTGTATCACAGGTTTCACCTCTTTGCTCAGGATTTTTTCTCCTATACTTTTTGGTTTTGAAATCCTATAATTCAGTTATGAGCAAAGATCGATACATGGGTATTCTTCTGCACCCGACAAGTTTTTATTCCCCTTTTGGTGTCGGTGATCTCGGAGACGAGGCACGTTCTTTTATTGACCTAGCCAGAGAGAATAAAGTGAAGCTCTGGCAGATACTTCCTTTAGGCCCTACCGGCTATGGAGACAGCCCTTATGCATCCAGATCAACTTTTGCAGGAAACGAGCTCTTAATAGATCTTAAGGAGCTTTATCTTGAGGGATATCTCGAACTTGAGGATATCATGAGGAGCGATATTGAAGGTGACAGGGTGGACTATGGAAAGGCAAGAAGCATCAAGACTCCGCTTTTGAGGAAAGCCGCCAAGGCGTTCCTGAAGAGTAGCGACAGGAAGGATTTTGAGGACTTCTGTGCCAAGGAGTCTTCGTGGCTCGATGATTATGCACTCTACCAGGTTCTTTGTGACAAATATAACGATTCGAGATGGTTCTCTTCCTGGCCTCTGGAACTGAAGAACAGGGTGGAAAAGGCCCTGGCTGAAGCCAGGAATGAAAACAGGGAAGAAATTGATATCTGGAAGGCTTTGCAGTATTTCTTCCACAGGCAGTGGATGGCATTGAAAGAATATGCGAATGAAAGCGGAATAAAGATCATCGGCGATGTCCCTATCTTTGTAGCTCCGGACAGTGTAGATGCATGGACAAACAGGAATCTGCTGAAGATAGATGAGGATGGAAACCAGGAAGTGTCCAGTGGAGTTCCGCCAGATGCATTCAGCACGACAGGCCAGCTTTGGGGAAATCCCCTTTACAGATGGTCTGAGCATGAAAAGACAGGTTTTGCATGGTGGATTAAAAGGATAAAGGCTGCCCTGACTCTTTGCGATATCATAAGGATAGATCATTTCAGGGGCTTTGCCGCATGCTGGGAAGTTCCAAGCGGAGAGGAGACTGCAATCAACGGAAAATGGGTAAAGGCTCCTGGGGAGAAGCTGCTTCAGGCATTGAGGGACGGGATTGGAGATGACCTTCCTCTCATTGCTGAGGATCTTGGAGTCATCACAGATGATGTTGTTGCCCTCCGTGACAGCTTCAATCTTCCGGGAATGAAGATACTGCAGTTTGCATTTGCCCATAATGATGAAGGGGAACTCGATGCGGATAATACATATCTGCCGCATAATGTCGGGTATAACTCTGTAATCTACACAGGTACGCATGACAACAATACTACCTGCGGCTGGTATTCAGAACTTCAGGATGCAGATAAGGATCTTGTGAGGCGCTATCTTGAATGCCCTGATGACCAGGTGCCATGGCAGATGATCAGGCATGCGATGATGACTAATGCACGCTATGCGGTAATACCGATGCAGGACCTGCTTATGCTTGGTTCTGAATCAAGGATGAACACACCGGCCACCTGCGGCTCATCCAACTGGTCCTGGAAGATGCGGAAAGGTGAGATGGAAATGGCAAACTGGCCGCGCCTGCATTATCTGATCAAACTTTATGGCAGGTTCTAGTGAATATTATTCTTTTTGACGGAATGCCCTCTTTTATCCCCATGAGCGATGAGAGGGCAAAACATATAGCAAAAGTGCTCAGGCTGAAAAAGGGGGACAGTTTCCGTGCCGGCATCGTAAACGGATGTGAGCTCATGTGCACGGTTGAAGAGATTGATGAAAGCGGGATAAAAGTAAAGGCTGAGAAAGGAGAGGATCTCTCATCGCTTTATCCGCTGACTCTTCTTCTTGCCCAGGTCAGGCCTATATGCATGAGGAGGATACTCAGGGAAGCAGTATCATTGGGAGTGGGCAGGATAATGCTGTTCATCAGTGACCTGGGTGAGAAAAGCTACAGCGAGGCATCGCTTTATAAAAGCGGTGAGTACCTTGAGATAATGAAAGATGGCGCTATGCAGTCCGGCTTTACCGGCATCCCTGAAGTCTCATTCTACAAAAACCTTGCAGAGGCACTGAACTGTGTTGAGGAACAGGAGAGAATACTTCTAGACAATGTCATTGGAGCAGAAAGGCTCAGCATGATGAAGCTTAGCGGTACTGTGGTACTTGCAATAGGTCCTGAAAGAGGCTTTACTGATAACGAACGCCTGCTGATGCTTTCTCATGGATTCAGGCCTGCATTGCTGGGAAAGAGGATTTTAAGGACAGAGACAGCAGCAGTTGCCGGCATTGGCCTGGCACTGGCGGGAATGGATATGATTTAGGAGGAATAAATGCATTCAAGAGTAGAAGAGGCAGAGAAGATTCTGGATAAGCAGTTTGATGTGCTTGATCATGGCTTTGTGAGGCTCGTGGACTATATGGGATCCGATGACAGGATTGTCCAGAGTGCAAGGGTAAGCTATGGAGAGGGTACAAAGACATACAGGCAGGATAAGGGGCTGATCAACTACCTTTTAAGGAATGACCACACATCGCCATTTGAACAGGTGGTATTCACATTCCATCTGAAGATGCCGATTTTTGTTGCCAGGCAGTGGGTACGCCACAGGATGGGCAGGATGAATGAGATTTCCGGCCGTTATTCAGTCATGAAAGATGAGTGCTACATCCCTGATAAGGATCACATAGCACTTCAGAGTGAAGATAACAAGCAGGGAAGGAAGGATGAGGCAGTAGACAGTGCAACAGCAGAGAAAATCCAGAACATGCTCAAGGCTGAGCAGGATAGGATCTTCAGCAATTACCATGAGCTTCTTGATATGGGAATCGCAAGGGAAATATCCAGGATAGACCTTCCTCTATCCCTTTATACGGAATTCTACTGGCAGATGGATCTCCATAACCTTGTCCATTTCCTTGCCCTGCGCATGGACGGACATGCACAGTATGAGATCCGGGCATATGCGAATGTGATTTTCGATATCGTGAAGGTCGTATGCCCTATTGCAGCAGAGGCTTTTGAAAACCATAAGCTCAACGGAATAAGCCTCTCCGGAAAGGAAAGGGATGCTGTGAAGAAGATCCTGAATGGTGAAGGAAATCCGCTCAGCGGCAGGGATCTTGAGATATTCCTTGCTAAGCTGAAGTGATTTTTGCCAGGTATTTTTCCCTCATGTCGCTTTCGAAGTCCCTGTCGCATTTGTACTCTCTTCCAAGTACAGGAAGCCATAAGCGGGGATCTTCAAGGCACAGGTAAGTGAAAATGCCTGACAGGAAATTTTTGCTGAATGATGAAAAGAGGTGTGAAAACATCTCTTTTTTCTGTTCAAAAGTATATGAATATTTTCCGGCAACCGGTGCCTTAGGCATCTGAAGCACCCTGGTGCTTACTCCATGTTCTCTTATGAATCTCAGGTTTTCCTTAGTGAATGTGAGTGTGCCGGAGCTGATCATCAGTATGTCTTTGCTGTCAAAGCGTGATTCAATCTCCCTGGCAAGAGCATGATATTCCTCCTCCCATCCCCTGAAACGGATCATTGGATGGATATGGAAGCCGACAAGAGATCCGTTGTCACGGGCTTTTTCTGCAGCAGCAAGCCTCTGAGGAAGGAGTGCTGTTCCCCTCTCTTCCTTCTCTATTGCACTCGGTGCATTCAGAGACCATGTGAAGATTATGTTCCTTGGGTACTTCCTGTCAAACACATCCCTTTTTGATTTGCTCTTGAGCTCGATTACGGTATTTGGGTGTTTTTCTGCAAAATCTGAGAGATCGTTTAGGGTATTGTAGTCGTTTCCCAGGAAAAGTGAATCTGAAGCCTGGCCAGTGCCTATATGCCAGATGCTATCATCAAGCTTGAGCGCATTCAGCTTTTCTGCCAGGTTGTCGACAACCCTTATCCTGTTCTCATCATAAAAAGCCTGTACAGAGCAGTATGAGCAGGAGAATGCACATTGTGTGATGACATCAAGTGTCTTAAGCTTGCAGCATCTTGTCTCCTCTCCGTCTACAGGGCAGGGGCATTTGCCAAAGCCGAGTGGGATATCTTCCCTGACTACGGATATCCTGTCATGCCGCATTGTCCCAGGATGGAAGCTGCTGTAATCTATTTCGCTTCCAAAATAGGATGTCATCTCCTTCCTCATAGCTTTTATGAATGCAGATCTCCTTGCTCCCTTGTCCAGTGCCATGATGGCATCCATATCAAGTCTTGATCTCAGGCTTTCCTCTCCTGCAATATGCAGGTCTGCTTCATTCTTTATCAGTTCCAGCTGTATCTGCTCTGTAAGTGAGAATGTGCTTACAAGCAAGTCAATTTCCTTTTTCAGCCCATCAGGCAGGCTGTTATACAGGCTTTCTTTTGCATTCATGGGCAAAATTCTATATTGCCAAAATTTTTTCGTCCATATATTTTAGTCATATGAGTGCCCGTGATTATGCCAGGAGCATGCCAGACAATCCTGGTGTTTACCTGATGAAAGACATAAATGATGAAGTGATATATGTAGGCAAGGCAAAGAACCTGAAAAGGCGGGTGACGTCATATTTCCTCCCGAACAGGGATATAAAGACTGCGTGCCTTGTGGAAAAGATAGATCACATAGATTACATAATCACAGGAAATGAATATGAGGCCCTCATCCTTGAGAACAATCTCATAAAGAAATACAGTCCTCATTACAATATCCTTCTCAAGGACGGAAAGAGTTATCCGGTGATAAAGATTACAAATGAGCCTTTTCCCAGGATTTACAAGACAAGAAGGATCATAAAGGATGGTTCAAGATATTTCGGACCGTATGCAAAGCCAGGGGAACTCAATGCATATATGGACCTGCTTGAGAAGTCATTCCCATTAAGGCTGTGCACAGGGCCTCTGTCAAAAAAGAAAGATGCCTGCCTTTATTACCATATTGGGAGGTGCAGCGCTCCATGCATCGGCAAAATAAGCCGTGAGGAGTATGGCAAATACATAAAAGAGTGCGTAGACTTCCTTTCAGGCGATGACAGTTCCCTGATTACAAAGACAGAGAAGGAGATGATTGAGGCTTCCAGGAAGCTGGATTTTGAGACAGCAGCCAGGAAACGGGATATCCTCACAGCGCTGAAAGGGATACAGGCAAACCAGGCTGTACAGGATTACAGTGATGAAGAAAGCAGGGATTATGTCGCAATTGAGATGAGAAGCTATCTGACAACAGTTTCCATCATGCAGTTCCGCTCCGGCTCCCTTATCGGAAAAGCTTTATACCGTTCAGAAAGCCTTGGCGATGAGAGTGAGACCCTTTTCTCTTTCATCGTGCAGTACTATGCAGATGGCGACAGCCTTCCTAGCGAGATATTCGTCTCTCATGAGATAGACGCTGCCCTGATAGAGAAGTATTTCAATGAGAACTACAGCCACAAGGTCAAGGTCATGATCCCACGCGACGGAAAACACTACAGGATTTTGCGCCTTGCAGAGGAGAATGCATCCCGCGATGTGGAAAAGAGGCTAAAGGAGACAGACAATACGCCTGCCCTTGAAGAGCTGAAAACAGTGCTTGGAATGGACACCCTTCCAAGGCATATCGAAGGATTTGATATTGCACAGCTGAGTGGGAAATATACCGTTGCATCCCTTATCGTGTTCAGGGATGGCAATCCCTCAAAGAGTGAGTACAGGCATTTCTCAATAAAGAGCCTTGAAGGGAAGATCGATGATTTCGAATCAATGAGGGAAGCTTCATTCAGGCGTTATTCAAGACTGCTTGCAGAAAATGCAGAACTCCCTGATCTGCTCATGATAGACGGTGGAAAAGGGCAGGTTAATGCAGTTGTAGAGATTCTGGAGACCCTCGGAATTGCGGATAGGATAAAAGTGATAGGGCTTGCCAAGGAGCATGAGGAACTTGTTCCTCCAGGTGAAGGGAAATCCATAATTCTTCCGCATTCAAATGAAGGGCTCAGGGTGCTGATTGCCGTCAGGGATGAGTGCCACCGTTTTGCTACATCATTCAACCAGAGGATGCGCAGCAAGGAAGCCTCATTTTCACTTCTTGAATCCATAGATGGAATGGGCAAGAAGAGAAGCGAGAAGGTGATGGAAAAATATGGCTCGGTAGAAAACATACTCTCTCTTTCTGCTGAAGAGCTGAGCAAGGGAGCATCAATTCCTCTTGAGGTTGCAAAAAGGATACTCCATAAGCTTAATTTCTAGCCCTTCTCAGACCAGGGATGGAATGAGTGCTTCATAGAGCCTCATCCTATTCTCCTTTCCGCTGTTCACAATCACCGTATAGATTATGTCCTCAAAAGTTTCAAGGGCATCTGATCCTGCTTTTTTCAGCTCATTGTCCTGGATGGATAGGTATGCAACTATTCTTGAGATTTCTGAAGGAGTGTAGTTCTTGATTGCAGCATAAAGGCCATCTTTTCTCCTGAAGTTGAATCCTTTTGATGAGAAAGGGGTTGTCGAAAGGCCATGTGCCTCTTTCTGCACATCCTTCTCGCTCATTCCAGAATCCCTTAGTGCAATGATGTTTTCTGCCACCCTGAATTCTCCTGTAAGGGTCATCAGCGTTCCTATAAGGCGCATCGGGTCATTCAATGCAATTGAGGAAATGATCATAATGGCCTTTTCAAGATTCCTGTTTGCAACAGCCTTGAAGAGCGTATAGCCGTTTTCTCCCTTTTCCCTGGTAATGACGGAAGCGACATCATCCCCATCTATTACTTTCTTATCCTTGTCCTTTCCCCTGTAGTATGAAGAGATGAGTTCGATGAGGTTCTTCATCTCTGCCTTGTTGTTCTCAACCGAGCTCATTATCTCTTCTATCGCATCCTCTGTGACCGAAAAGCCGTATTTCCTGAATTCTGTCCTGATCCATGCTATCTTATCGCTGTCGAATATCTCGTAGAATACCTTTTTCTCAACGTGCTTTTCTTCGGCGGCTGTGAAAGGGGAGATGGTATCCTGGCTTATAAGGATAAGGGCAATATCCGGATCTGCTTCTTTCAAATAGCCTTTAAGACCCTTTATGAGCGCGCCGTCTTTCTTGGCATTCTCCATGTGCTTGACAGTAATAATGCGGAATGAAGAGAAGAGCGATGGCTGGTAGAGGCTCTCAATGGCATCCTTGTCATCCTCCCCTGCATAATAGCTCTCTTCCTCAAGCTCTGGATGGCTATCATGAAGTTCTTTCCGTATTGCGCTTATTGCTTCATTCTTATCTCCCTCTTCAGGGCCAAGAAGAAGGTATATGCTACTCACTTATTTTCCTCCTCACCTCAACAAGGACAGCTTCTATCTTAACATTGTTTGTGACTATTTTTCCAAGAATATCGTTTTCTGGAACGAGTTCTGCAAGCCCGTCCGGACGTATGACAATGCGCCTGAGCAGCTTGCTGCCATCATCTGCAATGCTGCATATGACGATCTTTCCGGATTCAGCTTTGTCTGTTTTCCTGAATATGCCCTCATCCCCGGGCAGAAGCCCGATATTCTTCATCTCGTCAGAGAAGATGCTTAATGAGAAATAGCCATCCTTGCTGCCTGGAATTGATGCATAGCAGACTGTCCCGTCTCCTTTTTCTATCCTCTTGTTTATCATGCGGTCCCTCTCTTCATCTGAGAGCATGATCTTTCCATTTGCATCTCTTTTCAGAAAGCCTTTTTTCTCAAGGGCAGATACGAACTCGTATGCATTCCTCCTGTCGCATGAGAAGCTTGATGCGATATCGCTTAGCGATGGAAGCCTTGATGTGTTCTCAAGATGGGAGAGAATGTAACTGTAGACTTCATTCTGCTTTTCTGTTAGGCCTTTCAAGATTCAAACCTGTTCATGAAGAGCTTTTCTATCGCATCGGCTGCCAGCTCTTCGTCTTTTCCATCACATATGAGCGTAAGCTTTGACTTATATGTGGCTCCAAGCGTTATTATGCCCATAATGCTTTTTGCATTTATCTTCATCGTGTCCTTCTCTATTTCTATATGGCATTCAAATTTATTGGCAGTTCCTGCAATGACTGCAGCAGGACGCGCATGGATTCCTGCCCTTGTAAGGACTTCAAGATTTCTTTTCGTCAAAGGATCCCTCCTTTAAGGCATCTGTATTGTAGTAAAGCTTCCTTGCTGCCTGGCTTTCAAGCCATTTTAGCACGGACTGGTCAAATTCCTTAGCCGAGTAGTAACCGAGCTTCTTCAGCCTCTCATTCCTTGCTGCCATCTCAATCAGGGAAGCAACATTCCTGCCAAGGGAGACTGGCAATGTGATCTTTGGAACAGTTATTCCCATTATCGTTTCTGTATTCTGATCTCCGAGCCTGTCATAGTTTTTCTTCTCATCCCAGCGTTCAAGGTGTATCAGGAGCTGTACCTGTTTCTTTTCCCTGATGGCTCCGACTCCAAATAGGTTGTGGAGGTTTATTATTCCAAGCCCCCGTATTTCCATATGATGGGCGAGCATTGGATTCTCTCCGCTTCCAATTAGGTAGTTGTCTGAGAGCCTCCTGAGCTTTACTGTATCGTCACTGATAAGACGGTGCCCCCTTTCTATAAGTTCCAGCGCTGCCTCGCTCTTTCCAATCCCGCTTTCCCCTGTGATGAGGATTCCTATTCCGAATACTTCGACAAGCACCCCGTGGATAGTCTCTGTTTCGGCAAAGACTTCATCGAGCATCTGGTATGCTCTTCTTGAGAATACTGCAGAATCCAGAGGGGTAGTGAGTATTGCCGTTGCGTTTTTCTCTGCTATGTCAATGAAGTGTTCAGATGGCTTTGCCCCTCCTATGAAAATCACGCAGGGAAGGCTGTATGAAAAGATTTTCTCGATGTTTTCCCAGTCGTTATTCTTCTCAAGCATGTTCAGGTAAGACTGTTCCCCCCGTCCAAATAGCTGTATGCTTTCTCCCGAGAAGTCTACAAAATAGCCTGCGAGGGCAAGGCCTGGACGGCTGATCTTGTCTGTTTTTATTGCACGTGAGAGCCCGCTTCTTCCTGCAAGGCATTTAAGCTGCAGGTGGTTGTGTTCCTTCAAATCGAGATCTAGCAGATCCAATACGGTAAATTCACTCATGCTCTGAGTCTATCATAAGTTTTTATTAATTACATCAGCAGTAAAAAAGGGCAGGATGTCTGCCTGCCCTCCGCAATACGTTTAAAGACCCATGGTCTTCTCTTTTTCTTTCTTGGCAGCTGCCTGTATCTTATCTGCGATGAGCTCTATTCCTTCATACAGCTCGTAGCAGTCCTGGCTTACCAGTTTTTCTTTTTTCCATGTGAAGTGGAGCATGGCATCGATATGGAAACCTATGCCTTTTGTCTCTCTCTTGATGGAGATGTCAAGGTCATGGAGATAGTCATCGGCAAAAGAGATCTTTTTGAGCTTCTTGTCGATGAATTCTTTTGTCTCATCGCTTGGCACGTAGTTGATTCCTCTGATACTTATATTCATATACGTTCCTCCTTGGCGAAAAGTATATCTTTAATCTAAGTCTAGCATGCCTTAAAGCCAAATGGTAGAAAATTAATGAATATTATAGACCGGATCTCAGGTCCTGTCATAGGAAGAGTCGATAGAGAGCTCTGCACGGTACTTTGCAACAGTGCGCCGTGCTATCTTTATCCCTTCTGCTGCGAGCATGTCTGATATCTTCTGGTCCGATGGCGCTTTCTTCCCCTCATAGCTTCCTATGATTTCCTTAATCCTGGCTTTTACCGCATTCTTGCTCATCTCCTGGCCATCATCATTGAGCAGGTTCTTTGTAGATGAGAAGAAAAACGAAACGGGGTAGGTGCCCCAGTCTGTCTCTATGTATTTCTTTGCACAGAGCCTTGAGACAGTTGATGCAGAGAGGTTCAGGTATGATGCCATATTCTGCTGCTGGTCAGGCTTAAGGTAGTTCGGGCCATTATCGAAGAATGATCTCTGTTTTTCTATGAGATAGAGTGCGATCTTGTGCAGATTCGTAGTTCTCAGTTCGATCGTAGAAATTATGTCTTCTGCCCGTTTCCTGTTCTCTTTCAGGAATTTCAGTGCTTCCCTGTTCTTTTTCCTGTCCTCGGTCATGCCGTTTTCCAGTTCAGCGTACTCAGGGCTTATTGTGACATCGGGAAGGTTATTGCCGAAGTCTGTGATCTCAAGCAGTCCTGTAGAGGCATTTTTCTTTATTGCGATATCTGGATGGATATAGGAATCGAATTCGGTGCTGTATTTTTCTCCAGGGTAGGGGGTAAGGGATTTCAGTATATCTATCAGGAGCCCCGCTTCTTCCTCATCTATATTGAGCTTTTTTGCTATAAGGTCCGTTTTTCCGCCTTTTATAAGATCCAGATTGTCTATCATGTAGGAGATATGCTCCTCATCTATTTTCTGGAGTTTCAATTCCCTGAGCTGGATCTTCAGGCTTTCCTTATAGTCCCGCGCTCCGACTCCGGAGGGATCGAGCGACTGTACAGCCTTCAGCGCTTTCTCTCCATATGGGCGGAGGGATTGAGGGAGTATCTCATCAAGGTCCTTTTCTAGGAACCCTTTAGAGTCCAGGGCTGATGCAATAATAAGGGCAGCACTCTTTTCTCCATCGCTCAGATCCAGTGTCTCTATCTGCATCCTCAGATGGTCATATAGGCTTTCCTTCACGCTTATTGCCCTTTCCATCCAGCTTGATTTCTCATCCTCCTCATCACTGCGCATATAGTCGAGGGAAGAGTCTGCACTGAAGTAAGTGCTGTCCGCAGAATAATAGCCTGCCTTCACTTCAAGAAATGGATTGCTCTCTTCTTCCTTCCTTATAGCCTCTTCAAGCTCTTCATAGCTTAGTGAGAGCATCTCAAGGCGCTGTATAAGGTTTTGTGACAGCTTCAGCTGCTGCTTCAGAGATAATGAAAGGCCCTGCTGCATGCTATCCCTCAAAAGAAGAGCCGAAATAGATTTCCCTTGCCATTTCGTTTTCAATAAGCTCTTCGCGTGTTCCGGATACTATTATGGATCCGTCAGAAATTATATGGGCACTATGTGTGATTTCAAGAGTGTCCCTTACATTGTGATCTGTCAGGAGTATTCCAATGCCGTCTCCAGAGAGCTGCCTGATAATCTCCTTTATTTCATAGACTGCTTTTGGGTCTATTCCGGCAAAAGGCTCATCAAGAAGCAGGAATTTAGGGCTTGTTGCGAGGGATCTTGCGATTTCTGTCCTGCGCCTTTCCCCACCGGATAATGTGTAACCGTACTGCTTTCTTACCCTTGTTATCCCAAAGCGTTCCAAAAGCATTTCAAGACGCTCTTTCTTTTCTGCTTTGCTGAGCTTCTGTTCTTCGAGTATCAGGGAGATATTGTCTTCTACCGACAGTTTCCTGAATATGCTTGCTTCCTGTGGAAGATATGCGAGGCCGAGCCTGCTGCGCTCGTGCATAGGTGATTTTGTTATGTCCTTGCCGTTAAGCAGTATTTTCCCGCCATTTGCCTTGATGAAGCCGACGATCATGTAAAATGAGGTGGTCTTTCCAGCTCCGTTAGGACCCAGCAGGCCTGTTATCTCTCCTCCTTTCATTGAGAACGTCACATCCTTGACGACATGCTTCTTGCCATAGAATTTTGATAGTGCGATGCATTCAAGGCTATCCATTGATTGTCCCCCTGATTCCAGAAGAGAGGCTGATGCTGTCTCTTTCTATATCTATTGCGATCATCTCTGCCTGGTATTCATCGCCTTTGTAGACAACAGTGCATCCAAGAGAAAGGTTCAATGTATTCCGGCTTCTGTCATAGCTGACCATCTCGCTTCTTCCCCTGATTACGTCATCGCCGTTTATCTTTGAAAAGCTTACCCGTCCTGTCAGGGTGAGTATCTCATTGTTCATGTCGAATTCAAGATGGTTTGCGCTTGCATTCATCTCATTGCCCCTGTCTTCAAGCTCTACATATGAAGAGATCAGTAGCCTTTCATTTGCCCTGTCATAATAGATTATGCTTGTCCTTATGGTAAGGTCGCGCTCTATATCCTCAACCTGTACATGCCCAGAGCATTCAATAGTGCTCCATTCCGCTCCGCTCAGGCTGATCCTGTCGGCACTTATTACCAGGCTTCCTGTCCTTACCTCCGCATTCCCGCTCAGGATCACGCTCTCCCTTCCGCTCTGAAGGCGCACTGAGGACTCATCTGACGAGAATGATATCTCATCAGAGTAAACATGCATGGCAAGAAGAAGGGAACAAAGTAAAACCAGAAATATCTTTTTCAAATTATGATCCTCCCTTCTTCAAGTGCTGTAAATGAGTAGCTTTCGCTTAGTAGGTTACCATAGAAATGGGATGAATTGAATGAAATATCTTCCTTTTGGACGCTTACTTTACCTTCTGCTTCCACTTCCTGGGTCCTTGTATTGAAAGTAATGTGTCCGTCTGCAATGATCTGCATGCTGTCCCTGTTGCTTATGAGCTGAACTGATCCGCTTAAAACCATTATCTCATTCTCTGTATCCAGCTGCCCATGGTCAGCAGAACCCTCAATGGAAGTGCTTCCATCCTCTGAGATCTGCCTGAAAGACATATCATCCAGTTCTGCAGTGCTGTCTGCTTCATAAAATGATACAGTGCGCGCAGAAAACTCTATTGGGCTCTCCCTTTCCTGATAGAGTGTGAATGTTCCGTTTTCAAGGATCATGTCAGCCCTCCTGATATCCTGGTGAACTCCACCTTCATTTTCTGGAGCACTGCATGAGAGTATGGATATGACAAGGGAAAGCAATATGATGAATCTCAACTTTTTCCTATGAGCCGGGGCTCATAATCTCCTTTCTTGAAATGGAAGAACACTGCAGAGATGATGAATCCCAGTGCAACTCCTCCGATAGATGCCAGGAAAAGCTTTGCTTCACTGTCCGTGAAGAAAGAAGCGATGAAATAAAAGACTGGAAACATGAGAAGAGGAAGGCCTAATGACATGAATACGGAGAATATGGTCTTGCCGCCTGGAAGGTCGAGCACTACTTTTTCACCGACTTCGCAATTCACTTTCCCTTCATCCTTCAGTTCTATCCTGGTATCCTTTCTCTGGCAGAATATCGAGCCCTTGCAGCCTTCACATGCATTCCTGTCGCAGCCAACGAGTATCTTGCCATTCTCCTTTTCCAGGACAGTCACTTCCTTTTTCATTCCTTCTCCGCCTCCGGCCTTCTTATGCTGACATGCTCGTTTATCGTGGTTATGGATACTGCCTTGCCGCTCTCTTCATCTATGGAGACCACCACACCTTCCATAATTCCATCATTCCAGCATTCCTTGCTTCTGAGAGGCATTGCCCCCTTCAGCTTGTTTATCTCATTTTCCGGATCAAATCCCCCGACACTCATGAATGATCCAACACGCCCTGTATCAGTAATATATGCAGTGCCGTTTCCTGTTACAATGCTGTCCGCTGTGAGGACTTTCGTATGCGTCCCGATCACTGCTGAAGCCTTGCCATCAAGGTAGTAGAGCAGTGTCTTTTTCTCTGCTGTGGTCGCTGCATGGTAGAAAACAAGCAGCACTGCGTTCTCTTCACATGCTTTCTTTTCAAGTATATCTGAGGAAAGAAGAGGGTTATTTGCATGTATCCTTGCAAAATCTGCATTGCCTAAAAGATTTGCGATAAGGAATTTCCTTCCTTTTATTTCCACTATCCTGAATCCTCTGCCAGGGCATTCCGGGGGCAGATTGAACGGACGCAGGATATATCCGGCTTTCTTGACATGATCTACCATATCTATCTTGTAAAAGAGCTTTTCCCCTCCTGTTATGAGGTTTATGCCAAGCTTTCCAAGAAGGATGGAATGCATCTTTCCTATTCCGAATCCTCCTGTCATTCCCTCGCCGTTTATTATGGTGTAATCAACAGAATACCTGTTCTTTATATCATTAAGGGAGTTTTTCAGGACTTCTATGCCTGGCCTTCCGACAATCTCCCCAAGAAAAAGCACGTTTATCATGGATATAAAGTACATTTTCTTTTTAATGATGGCAAGATTAAGAATGAAAGATTCACTGAAAAGAAAACGAGGATCAATTTCCTGATCCCCGCTTACCAAATCTTTAAGTTGAAATGAATTGTGCCCAAGACAAGACTCGAACTTGCACAGCCTTGCGGCCATTAATACCTGAAACTAACGCGTCTACCATTCCGCCACTTGGGCATTCAGTACCCCATAAGATTACATAATTACTCTATTTTTTGCAATATTGTTTCACTTCAAAAAGCGTGTTTGTTATATCATCATTGATGACAATGGATCTTGAGGCAATGCCATCGATGGTGTAAGCCTCTCCCATGTTCACTGTCGCATAGCAGGCATTCTCATTCCCCATGACAGCCCTCATGAATGGATATTTTATGATTGCAGGCGTGTTTTCTCCGACTCCTAGCTCAAGGTAGAGTACCTTGTCATTCCTTTTTATCCTTCTCTGGAAATCTTCAAAGCGCCTTTCTGCCTCATGCCATCCGCTGTCTTCCACGAATGTGCTGTCCGATCTGAGGTTCATGGACATTGGACGTCCGCATTCAGGGCAATGTGGAATGAGGCTGCTTCCTATTTCCATCCTGATGTTGCCATCCTTAATGAGCTTCCCGTCTTCCACCCTGAATCCCTGGCTTTCCAGCATCCTCTCCACTATATCCTTATTGTCATATGTTTTCTCATGACATGGCTTTGAACACTGCAGAAGGCCATAATCCCCCTGGGTGTAAAACAGCCTTGATTTATCAAAACCTGATTTCTGGAACAGGTGATCGACATTTGTGGTAAGCACAAAATAATCCTTATCCCTTATCAGACTGAAAAGGGTATCATAGGTATCTCTGGGAGCGTCCATATAGCGGTTAATGTAGATATACCGAGCCCAGTATGCCCAGAACTCTTCAAGTGTGCCATATGGATAGAATCCTCCGGAGTACATGTCAGTGAATCCGTATTTCCTGATGAAGTCCCAAAAATACTTTTCAAAGCGTTCTTCTTTGTATGTAAAGCCCGCAGAGCTGCTCAGTCCGGCTCCGGCTCCAACTATGACATGATCTGCTTTCCCAAGCACATCGCTTAGTTTTCTTGCTCCGTTGTACGTTTCATCAAATACTATTGCTGACATCCTAGTTCCTTTTTGTATGCATTGAAATCCTCATCTTCAAATGCGATAAAGCATACGTTTTTTATGCTGCTGCCGTTTTCAAGATATTCCCTTACTGCATTCACTGCTTCTTTTGCAGCCTCCTTTTTGGGATATCCGAACACTCCTGTGGATATTGCAGGAAATGCAATGCTTTCAAGCTCCATGCTTTCCAGCAGCATAAGGCATGATATGTAGCATGACCGTAGGCTTTCCCTGTCATGCTCAGACGGTTTATGTGAAGGAACTACTGGTCCGACCGTATGGAAGATGTGTTTGGCCGGGAGTGCATATGCTTTGGTGCTTCTTGCGTTTCCAGTCCTCTCCTTTTTTATGCCTTCTTTTTCTTTAATCGTGATCAATTCCCTTCGAAGCGCAAGACCCGCCCTGGATCCAATTATGTTATCTATGCAGTTATGAAGTGGATGGAAGCATCCAAGAAGATCTGAGTTTGCTGCGTTGACTATTGCATCTGTCCTGATTTCAGTGATATCGCCCTTAAAAAGGCATAGCCGTCTGTCATAAGGGGATTTGATCATGCCTGAAGGAGAAAATGAAGGGCGTTCATCCGCTTCATTTTTCAGCAGGCTGTACTCTGTTTCATAATAGGAAGGCACAAGGCTGTATGGCATTGTGATATTCATCAATGCCCTGAGGTATAGCCTCCTATCACTCTGTATCCCAGAGAAATCATATCCTTTGTTTTCCTTTTCAAGAATCCGTATTAAAAATTCAATCTTCTCTTTGTCCGTCATGCCCATAAATTAGCAACAAAGAGAAGATTTGTAAAGTAATTTCTTATATTTTATATAGTTACAAAAATGTAACCAGCCTTATAGCAAGCCGAATCTCCTTGCTATTGCTTCTGTTCCAGTGTATTCAAAGACAAGCTCCTTGAGGTTGTTGAAAAGGGAGATTACAGTATCAAGCATCTTATTCCTTTCATTTGATACATAGCTTATCTCTTCCACATCCTCATCATATGCGTTCTCTGGCAGGCTTGTCCTGAAAGACCATTTAGAGAGATCGATTTCTGATTCGATTGCCTCCTCCTGATCATCTGGGAGTGCCGGATAGAAATCTATTCCGGTTGCATCCTCAACTTCGTCCACCGTGACTGCAAAGCTTTCAAGGCTCTTTGATGATCCCTCATTCGGGAGCAGGAAACCTATAGCTTTCACATCTGGCTCAGTATAATCCAGGATGACCTTATAGTAATTCTTCGGAACAGCTACTTCATTTTCTCCTATTGTTTCATATGGCCCATCTGTCAGTACAGGTCCGGTTACAACATAAATGCATCCGTTTTCATATGCCATAACCCTTACGGCTGCTTCCAGATCAGCCCATATTCCTCTATTGAATGACGGATCCTGAGGGCTCATGTTTGACAGGTAGAACGTGTCACTCATAGCCTCTTTGGACCATCTGAAGTCTGCTGCAGGTGCCATGTGCCCCCTGTCATAGCCGCTTCCCCTGTAATCAGACAGTTCTGCAGATCCTGTCATCACAAGAGGATCTTTCCTGAAATCGTCATCCCTTTCCACATTCTGCGTAAGCACTTCAGCCCTGGTCAGCTCATATGCGACATAGCTGGGCTGTTCTGCCTCTTCATTATATGAGAGTGTGTATCCTGTGTGGCTTATGATCTGCTCTCCCTGCCTTGGTTCTGGAAGCTCAAGATCTGTTATGCTTCCATCGACGCTGATGCTATTGCTTTCTGCCTTCTCTGTAAAAAAGCTCATTGCAATGAACAGGATGAAAATGACAGCCAGTGTAAGGATTATCTTACGCAGTATCCTCTTCTTCTTATTTGATTTTTTCTTTGCCAATCTGCTCTCTCCTTTGCCTTGAAAAGAATAATTCTATAATGCCTGCTATAACTATAGCAGATATCAGGGAGAAAATTGCAGAAAAAGGATCAAAGCTGCTTTCTGAGAGGAAAAAAGAAGATGAAGGAAGCGTTGCTATGTCACTTTTGCTGTTTACTGCTGCGGCAATGAAGAGATTGTTCGCTGTATGGTATGCTATTGCTCCTGCATACCCTTTTTCTATGAATGTAAGGCCTGTCAGGAAGGCTCCCGAAGCAAAATAGTAAAGGAAAGAAAGGGCTGTGGAATTGAACATCATTGCCTCATTTGAGCCTAGATGCATTATTGAAAATACTGCTGAGGAGAGAATGAGTGCGGTTGCCTTTTGGCTTACAGGGCTTTCAAAGCCATCTTTCATGACCGCTTTCTGGAACAGGATACGGAATATCAGCTCTTCAGAGAAACACTGCATTGGAACAAACAGTATGCTTATTATGAGGGATATGAAGGAAACGTAAAGGGGATCAGTATTCCTTTCTATGTTCCCTTTCAGGAATGTCCCTGCCAAGGAAAGGGCAAAAATTGCAGCAAATACGGCTGCAAAGATCCGTGCATCTATCTTTCCCGTCAGTTCCTTTATTCCTTTCCCGCTGCTTTTTTTCATTACAGTGTTTATGATTGCCAGGGATACTGGATAGCCTGCCATCAGTCTCAGGTATGGAATGAGTCCTCCATTGAATGGAAAGAGCAGAAGCAGTATCAGGGGAACGGCTATGAGTGTGACAAGAAATGCCAGAACAAGAAGCAAAATGTAATAACCTTTCATATTGATAAGGGGATCTTATCATTTTTTTAGCCTTTTTGTCCTATAATACCAGCATGAATGATCTCTATGAAACACTCTTTTGCATGATTGACAGCGGGAAAAAGCTGGTGCTTCCTACAGAAAATGCAGCCAGATCCCTACTTGAATGCTATGTCAGGGAGAAAAAATGCTCTGTCTCTTTTTCCAGCTGTATTGCTTTTGACCGTTTCAGGGAAATGCTTTTTAAGAGGGACAGCAGCAAAAAACCTGCAGACAGCCTGGTACGCCTCCTTTTTTCCAAAAGCTTTGTATCCCGGAATTCAGATAGGATAAGGTATTTCATCCCTGATTCAGGCTATGAAGAGCTGAAAGAGAGGATAGTCTATTACATTGCATCCCTTCTTCCATCCTTTGATGAGGATGCAAGCATGAACAGTGACCTTGAAAAAGACGTCAGGCTCCTTAAAGAAAGCTATGAGGAGTTCCTGGATAAGGCAGGATACTACGAGCCATCCTATATAAGAGGACTGGAAAACATGCTCAATGAGGAGTATGTCCTGCTGTTTCCCTCATCATCGCTTGAGATGCTTTCTTTCCTAAGATGTATCCGTGATAAGCGCAATATAAGCATATATGAGCCATATAAGAGATGCCTGGATGCTGTTGAAGTCTATGAGAATGAGAAGATTGAGATCAGGAATACATTCCTTAAAATCAAGGAGCTTGTAAAAGGCAGGGTACCGCTTGACAGGATCATCCTGACAGTCTCCGGCTATGAAAGGCTCAGGCCATACATTGAAAGGGAGGCTTATCTTTTCGATATCCCACTGAATTTCATAAGGGGGAAAAGCGCACTAGAGTATCCTGCCGGAAAGATATTCAGGCTTATGAAAGACCTGTATGACAATGACTATGATATCAAGATCCTGGAAAAGCTCCTGCTTGATCAGTCCCTTCCTCTGAGGGATGCTGGCAGCTCGAGGCGCTTTGTCCTGAATGCCATAGAACGTGGAATAAGCAGGGCAACAGGGGATAAGGTCAGGTACAGTGAGTGTGACGTGAACTCTGTTTACCATGACCTGAAGCACTATGTCGATTCCATAAATGCAACCAGTGATCCTGATTATCTTGTAAACCAGGTCAAGAGCCTTTTCCAGAAGCTTCTGAAGGATGAGCAGTTTACTGGCAATGCCGAAGATGAGAGAGTCCTTTCTCATATCATGGACAGCCTTCTGAAATTCAGCTCTTACGTAAAGGAGTTCAAGTCAGGATCCCTGCTTTCCAGCGAGAGGCTTTTCCCTCTCTTCCTTCACTATATGGATTCGCAGGTTTATGTTCCCCAGGAAAAAGTCAAAGGGGTTAAGGTGTATCCTCTGAAGGAGGATGCCGGGGTATATTCAGATTACCGCTTCATAATTGCATTAAATGAAACTGATGCAAGGCTGAAAAAGAAAAATGTGAGCCCTCTCTCAGACTATGAAATGCTCTCAGAAAGGGATGAAATAGACATTACTGGAAACCTTTTATCGTTATATAAAGAGATTTCAGGAGCAGTCACATATTCTGCCAGCATAAACACATATAATGGGTACAGCCTTCCACTGACAGAGTTTGCTGCCAAAACTGATGGAAAGCTTCTTAAAGATCCGATCGGAAACGAGCATAATATATTGAAAGAAAAATCAATTGACTATGACCTTTATCCATTGACGAAGCTTAGCTATGAAAATGCTTCAGATAAGGCTCTTGCGCTGAAGCGTCCGGAAGAGGATGCTGCATCTGAAATGAGGGCAAAGGGGGTTCTTGATCCTGCTTCATGGACATTCTCTTCTTCGCAGGCTGATAAATTCAGCAGATGTCCATACCTTTACCTTCTGGATTATGTGATGCACCTTTCCTCATCACGGCCATATGAGATCGAGGATTTCCCTTATTTTGAGCTTGGAAATGCGCTTCACAAAGTAATTGAGCTCTATTATAAGAATGGAGGCGGGGATGTGGATGAAAAGGTGGATGAGTATCTAGGCTCTATCCTTGACTTATGGCAGGTGAGGAAAGAGCTTGGCAGGGATCTTGAGGTCAGGAACATGGATTACAGCGCGCTTTCCCTGACAGATGAGACAAGGCTTTACATTGAGTCAAAGTACAGGTCTGGACTTATCAGATTGATAAATGAGATCAATTCAAGGGAAATGGATGTGAATCTTGAAGTGAAACTGGAAGGTGAGATCTCCTCTCTCTTATTCAAAGGGTATTCGGATGCAGTCCTCATTGATGAGGACGGAAAGGCAGAGATAATGGATTTCAAGAGCACAAAGGTCCCATCCTCAAGCATGCAGTTTGACATCTACCGGTTCCTGCTTGAAAAGAGCGGGACTGCTGTTGCATCTGCACACTATGCAACCATAAAAGATGGCAAAGTGAAGAAAGCATATTCATTTTCAGGCAATGAAGAGCTTGAAAAAAAAGTGGCTGAGATGGGAGATAAGATAAAAGAAGGTGAGTTCAAGGCGGTGAATTCTGCTTCCGGGTGCAAGGACTGCAGAAGGAAAGGCATATGCAGGAGGAGGTTTTTTGTAAGATGATTTCCTTTGATTCTTTTATGGAAAAAGCTGGAAGGAAACTTTCTCCCGACCAGATGGCTGTAGTGAAGAGCAATATTGCGACTGTTGTATCAGCAGGGGCCGGAAGTGGAAAGACAACTGTACTTTCGTACCGCTTTATCCGGCTTGTACTGGAAAGGAAGGCACATGTTGACGAGATACTGACCCTGACATTCACGAAAAAAGCTGCATCTGAAATGTACGGCAGGATATACAGCCTGCTGAGGATGCTGGCAGATGATGATAGCTATATAAAAGAAGAGATGGAGCGTTTTGCATCCTCAAGCATTGCCACTCTTGATTCCTTCGCAAATGAAATTGCCCGCACTGAATGCGCCCGCTATGGCATTTCAAGGGATTTTGAGATACTTGATCCAGACGAGGAAAATGAACTCATTTCAAATGTCGTAGAAACGCTTTTCAAGGAAAAGGATCCATCCTTTATGGAACTTGCAAAGCTGGTTTCTCCAAGCACCATCTCAAAGGACATCTTCTCACATCTTGCATCAGATATAACGATTATTACGGATTTTGATGCAGAAACAGAAAGAAATAAGTATAAAACATTCCTTAATCGGATTGAAAAAATTTATTTAGATTATGCGAGTTCTGTTTTAGATGAGATTGAGAAAATGAAAACGCCGGATATGGATGGCATATTCCTTTTTGACAGGAATGATCCTGATTCCATTTATGAGGCGAGGAAAACACTTGAGAGCGGAAACTACTCCCGCCTTATCCCATTCAACCTTCAAAAGCTCAGGAAGAAGTCATTCATGGGGATAAAAAGCGCTATAAAGGATGCCTGGCGGCCTGCTGCAAGCCTTTTATCGGCCATAAGGGAGAATATGGATTCTGACACGTTCTATTTTGATGCTTTCTCCCGCTTTTCCAGGCGCCTTAACAGTGAAAAGCGCAGGCTTGGAAAGCTTAACTTCTCTGATACTGCAGATCTTGCCCTGAGAATACTGATGGACGTTAAAAGCGTCAGGTCATTCTACAAGAGGAAATTCAGGTACATAATGATTGACGAGTTCCAGGATAACTCGGCAAAGCAGCGAGATTTCCTCTATATACTGAGCGAAAGGGAAGATCTTGACGGCTTGGGAATTCCGGCTATAGCCGATCTTGATAATACAAAGCTGTTCTTTGTTGGTGATGACAAGCAGAGCATATATTCATTCAGAGGAGCTGATGTTTCTGTGTTCAACTCCCTCAAGGATGAGATACTCTCAATTGGCGGTGCATTCCTTTCAATGAGGGAGAACTACAGGTCAGAGCCTGGGCTTGTAGAGCATTTCAACAGGATATTCCCATATATATTTGCAGAAACGGAGCTACATGGGTTTGGAAAGGTCTCATCATCTCTTTTTTGCAGGAACGGAAGCTATGAGGCTTCTTTTGAACCGATTATTGCAAGAAGCAGATTGGCTGAGAGCAGGATCGTTCTGGCTGAGTCAGATATCCTCCGCATCAGCAGTTCTTCGGCAAAAGAAGATGCTGAAGATGTTCATGATACAGAAAATGCAGATAATGATGGAGATGGGGAAGACCTGAATGATGCAGAAAATGAAGCAGAATTCATTGCATCATACATAACTGGCATCGTCAGTGACCCATCATTCTCCATTCCTGGAGAAAATGGCATCCTTAGAAAACCTGCCTATGATGACATTGCAGTCCTTTACAGGACAAGCAGGAGCCAGATGCCTCTTGAAAAAACACTGAGGAGGATGGGCATCCCATATACGGTTGTCTCAAGTAACTCAATCACAACAGAGGCAATAAGCTATGATATCCTCGCTTTCCTGTCCATCCTCATTTTCCCAGAAGATAAGGAGAGCTATCTTGCCGTTTTGCGTTCTCCTTTCATAAGGCTTGGAGATGATGCAATCCTCTCAATATCAGATGCGTTCAGTGGTACAGAACTTGCAGGTGAGCCTTTCACTCAGATACTGAGCAGCTTTTCAGCCGGGGAAAGGAAGAAAATGAATGATCTCAGGGCATTCTATTGCCGCCTGAAGATGGAAGCAGGGCGCTTAAGTGCTGAGAAAATACTGGATATCCTGTATTTCGAGTCCGGATACAGTGCATATATTGAGTCAAAAATGAGCCTTTCATCATATAGGGAGCACTATGAGTACTTATGGGAAGAGGCGAGGAAGGCAGGGGATATCTTCAGCTTCCGTGTTTTTCTCAAATCGAATATCGGAACTCCTTCAAAGCTGGATATAGAGCTGCTCAGGCTCAGCGCAAAGGGAGTGAATCTCATAAACATTCATAAGTCTAAAGGCCTTGAATTCCCTATAGTGATACTGGCTGGAACTAACAGCACTGCAAAAGGGAGAACTTCATCAGCATACATGCATGATGATACGCTTGGCATCACAGCTCTCGATATGATCTCATCCGGGACAAAGGATGCAAAAAGCCTGAGAAGCATTCTCTCGGATGAGAAGGCAAGGAGGGAAGAGGCGGAGAAAAAGAGGCTTTTCTATGTGGCTCTTACAAGGGCAGAAAGCCATTTGGTTCTGGTGGCCTCTGGAAAGAAGGCGAAAGAAGGGTCTTTTTACAGCATGTACAGGAATGCCCTGCATCTTTCTGGAGCTAAAGCTGAAGAGACAGTCTTCAGGACACTGAAGGAAGGGGATATCGAGAATATCTGGGAAAAGCCAAATGATTTCCCTCAGTACTATGGAAAGGTGCCTCTGGAAAGAGGAGAAGCGGAAGAGGGCAGCAAGGGCATAAAGGCATTAAGCCATGAAAATGATGAAAGGTATGATGTTACGGGTTCCTATCCATCCCTAAAAGCTCTTGCCTATGATCTTGACCAGATTCTTGACCGTTATTCAGCCTATTCGGATTTCGGAAGCCTCGTACATGCAAAGATAGATAGCTACTTTAGGAAAGTAATGAGTCCTAACTATAGTAATAGCTTATTATCCAGCAAGGAATTGATTCTATTTAACAAAGTTGCGGATGAAATGGTTGAAAGCTTTGTCAGCTCCGAGTTCTTCAGGAAATACATAGCTCCTCACAAAGTGAAATCAGAAGAAAGATTCTATTCTTATTCTGATTCTTCCCTGCTTGAAGGCTCTATGGACCTGATCGTGTTCCTTGATGATTTCAATCTTGTCGTGGACTATAAGACTGATAAGGAGAAAAACCCTGATTTCCACAAGGCACAGATCCTTGGCTATATAAAAGGGGCCGAAGAGATCTATAGGAAGAAGTGCTTCGGCCTGCTGCTTTATCTGAGGGACATGTCTGCCGGCCCCATCTGGGATATAAATGGCAGGGAGGTTAAAGGGATTTGATGGCCCTTACAATCCTTTCTACCGCATTGAGTGTCAGCTTTCTGCTTGTTCCGTAGTTTATGCGTGCATATTTCTCATAGTATGGGCCGAACCATGTTCCATCATTCATGCATACTGCAGCCTCCACTCCAAAGAACGTGGAAAGGATTCCTCCAGCTATCCTGTATTTTTCAGGATCTGATAGGACTTTTTCCCTGATCCTGTCAAAGACCTCAGAAAAGTCAAGGAAAGCGACAAATGAAGATCCTGAATTGGATACTTTCACTTCAGGGCAGTTTTCCCTGAGATAGCTTTCTATTGCTTTCACATTCCCTTCAAGGTATTCACACAGCTCCTTATTGTATTCATAGCCTTCACTGTAAGCTGTGCACATCAGCTGCTTGATCGTGTAGCCGGGAGAAGTGACCCTCAGAGCCCTCTGCTTCCTCTCATATTCCCTGAGCATTTCCTCATTTGAGAACACAGCAAATCCTGCATGCTCTCCTGCAAGATTGAATGTCTTTGATGGAGCCATGAACGTAATTACATCGGCATTCACCTTTTCATTTGCTGCTCCCATCGGGATGTGGGTGTAGGAGGGATGGGTAAGGTCTGCATGTATCTCATCTGATATTACAGGGATGCCTCTGCTCTTTGCTGTTTCAAGCACTGTGCAAAGCTCATCATGGCTGAAAACGATTCCCGTAGGGTTATGCGGAGAGCAGAAAAGGATCATGTCTGCTTCCTTTGCAGCTTTCCTGAAGTCATCCTTGTCAAAAGAGAACGTTCCGTCTCCATTTTCCCTTAACTGAAGAGGAAGGCGTATGCGTCCGCTGTCTTCACACATCTCAACGAATGGGCGGTATGTAGGTTCAGGCACAAGGATCTTATCACCCGGTTTAGTGAAGATATCTATTGCAAGACCTATGCCATGCAGCAGTCCATTTACGAATACTGTCCTTGACGTATCTATCTTCCAGTTATGCCTTTTTTCTGTCCATGCGGCAAAGACATCCGTAACAGGCGTTTCTACAGGGTAGCCGAAAATGCCGCGTTCAGCTTCTTCCACTGCTTTTGCCTTGATATGAGGCTCAGTCCTGAAATCCATATCCGCAACCCAGAATGCATCTGCATTCCTGTTTGAGCAGATTGCCTCAAGGGCATCTTCACTCCACTTTACGCTGTCTGTCCCTCTTCTGTTTTCCACTTCATCAAAATTGAATGGCATATGTTCTCCTTAATCTCTGTATGCTTTCAGCTTCTTCCTGAAAAGCCTGTAAAGGATCCCGTTTCCGGGTATCCTGAATTCTTCCCCTCTTATATCTTCCTTAATGCTTTCAATGCTTTCCTCTCCGATTGCAGCATGATATGAAAGGACGCAGCCTGAATCAGCTAGCAGCGCTTGCATCCTGTTTGCCGCCCATTTAGATGGAGAGAGGAAAATGGCAAATATATAGCCGATGTTCTGATTATCACGGCCTGAGACTGCATCCTCTATATATTTTTCAATTGATAATGGAAGTGCAGAGCCATTGTTTTCAACAATAAAGCCCAGAACATCTGTATCAGGATCAATGTCCTGCATGTCCTTTGCATTTACTGTCTCATCGTGCTCAAGCATTCCTGCTATCTCTTTTGCCCTTTCAGAGCTGTATATAATGCTAGTCACCGTTAACCTCACTCAAAAGTTCAAAGAATGTCGGGAATGTGACGTTCACATGGGAAACGTCATCAATTTTGATTCCGTCAACTGCCGTTCCAAGTATTGAAAGCGACATTATAATCCTGTGGTCCTTGTAGCCAGATACCTCTGCCCCATGAAGCTTTGCTCCGCTTTTTATTATAAGGCCATCATCTTCCTCTATGATGGATGCGCCAAGCTTCTCAAGTTCCAGGTGCATTGCCCTTATCCTGTCTGTTTCCTTGATCCTTGCCTGAGGCACATTTGTCAGCTTCACATCAGAGTCTGCGAAAAGTGCAGCCACAGAGAGTATTGGAAGGGCATCTGGTATGTCATTGATGTCAAATGTCCCTCCTTTCAGTTTTTCAGGCCCTTTCAGCCTGACGCCGTTTTCAATCCATGTTACAGTGCAACCCATTTCTTCAAGCACTTCAAGGACTCTCTTATCTCCCTGGCTGTCATTCCTGTCAAGGCCCAGTATGGTTATGTCCTTTCCGTGTATTGCAGCAAGTACAAGGAAAAATGAAGCCGATGAGTAATCCCCTGAGACCTGGAACTCTCCACTGCTGAAATGCTGTCTCCCTTTCACATAGCTGTGGAGGTAATCATCGGAAATCCTGTATTCTATGTTCTGGCTGTCCAGCCATGAGAGTGTGATTGTGACATATGGCTTTTCATAAAGGAGTGGACATTCTATCTCCACATCGCCTTCTGAGAGCACAGAGCCTAAAAGCAGGCTGGACAGGTACTGGCTGGTCCTGCATTCGATTGTGGCTTTACCTCCTTTAAGAGGCCCTTTTATGCTCAGGGGAAGGTAGCCGCTTTTGTCCCTGACATCTGCGCCAAGTGCCCTGTAAGCATCGCAGAGGGGGCCAATAGGCCTGCCTGAAAGGCTTTCATCCCCCTTTATCGTGATCTCTTTTCCAAGGGATGCAGCAAGTCCCAGAAGTAGGTATGTTCCAGTTCCGCTGTTTCCAAGGTCCAGTGTAATGCTTTCTTCCCCTTTCCCGAGATCCGTGGAATCCACAAGGAATGCATTTTCTTTCTCGCTGTAGTCAATCCTTGCTCCCAGTGCCTTTAATGCATTTAAAGTGCTCATGGTATCTGCAGATACCAGGGGATTCCTTATTATAGATTTTCCAAATGAGAATGCCGAAATCAGTAGTGCCCTTATGCTCTGGCTTTTTGATCCCGGAATCCAGATAGCAGAATTGTCTTTCATGGAATTGAATGTACCTTTTTTGCCATTTTTTTTAAAGGTAAAAGCTCAATCTGGAATATGTAAAAGGCATTTTCATGGAAAATGTGGATGTTTCAGGATTTTCTGTCATTAAAGAGAATGAAAAGAAGCAGCATGGAAGGAGTGATCTGGTCTTGATCCTCCTTCCTATACCTAAAAGAATCATATATAATTGTTTACAGAGGTCAGTGCAATGACAGATTTTACAAAGACAACTCTTGCTATGGCTCTTGAAGATCTTCTTTATAAGAAATCATTAGGCGATATTACAGTATCAGATATTACAAAGAGGGCAGGGGTCAACCGCCAGACATTCTATTACCATTTCAAGAATATTTTTGACCTTCTGAAGTGGTCGACGGAAAAAGAGATCAATGAGTATGTCCAGCAGGCAAGAAATGGGGATGGAAACTGGAAGGAAAGCGTTCTCAAATTCGTGAAGGATCTTAATTCCAGAAGAAAAGTGATCATCAATGCATATGCTGCAATAGACAGCCGTACATTCCGCTCATATATGGAAATGCTTGTAGATCCTGTTGTTTCCCTGATACTGGATGCCAAAATATCTGATGCCTCCCTTTCAAAGAAAGAAATGGGAATTATGAAATCCTTTTTCACAAGCACGTTCATTGGCTATTTCTATAACTGGGTGGACAGCGAGAGGCCAACGGAAGAAAGGGTCACGAAAGAGCTTCTGAATTATGTGGAAATAAGCATAGATGCAATTTTGAAAGCAAAGGCTGACAAAGCCTAGGAACTGTTTAGACATTTTGCCTGGGAATGTCCAAATTAACACAATCCACATATTCAAGCTATTTCCGTTTAACTTTCACTTCATTAAATTCCACTTTATGAACATAACAGAAAGTGCAACAAAACTGGGGCTTAAAACAGCTCTGAATTATCTTGAAAGGGATCCGGAAGAGAATATCCCGAAGATCATCGGCCTTGTGGAAAAGGTTGCTCCGAAAACAGTTCAGCTGGATGCAATCAAGGAGGCATTAAATGATAAAGACAATAACTGGAACATCCTTTTAAAGAGCCTTTACAGGGATATCGATGATGATGTGAGAAAGACCCTTTTCACAAATTTCATTGTAAACGCATTCTATGGATGGAAGGTCAGGCATGATGATCTTGTTAAGAAATATGACTGCAACATTCCATGGACTATGCTTATCGATCCAACAAGTGCATGCAACCTGCACTGCACGGGATGCTGGGCAGCAGAGTATGGCAACAAGCTGAACCTTTCCTTTGAAGAGCTTGATGATATCATCAGGCAGGGAAAAGAGCTTGGAATGAGCTTTTTCCTCTTTTCCGGAGGTGAGCCTCTTGTCAGGAAAGCTGACATCATAAGGCTATGCGAGAAACATAATGACTGCGTCTTCTCCGCTTTCACAAACGGAACACTGATTGATGATGACTTTGCCCGAGAAATGCTGAGGGTGAAGAATTTCGTTCCTGCGATCAGCGTGGAGGGCTTTGAAAAGGCAACAGATTTCAGGCGTGGGGAAGGAACATATGCAAGAGTTGTGAAGGCAATGGAGATCCTGAAGGCCTATAAGCTTCCATTTGGCGTATCATGCTGCTATACGAAAGAGAATGTGGATGTAATCGGCTCTGAAGAGTACTTTGACTGGATGATAGATATGGGTGCTAAGTTCTGCTGGCTCTTTACATTCATGCCTGTCGGCGTTGGCTCTCCTGTAGAGCTGATGGTAACTGCAGAGCAGAGGAAGTTCATGTATGAGCAGGTCAGGAAATTCAGGAAGACAAAACCGATCTTCACAATGGATTTCTGGAATGATGGTGAGTATGTCAGGGGCTGCGTTGCTGGTGGAAGATACTACCTCCATATAAATGCAAATGGCGATATCGAACCGTGTGCCTTCATCCACTATTCAGACAGCAATATAAGGAACAAGAGCCTTGTTGAAGCTCTTCAGTCTCCGCTTTTCAAGGGCTATAAGACCCATCAGCCATATAATGAGAACCATCTCAGGCCATGCCCTCTTCTCGATAACTATGGCGCACTGAGTGAAGTTGTGAAACAGAGCGGTGCAGAATCAACAGACCTTCAGCACAAGGAGGATGTTGACGAGCTATGTGAGAAATGCCATGAAAGGGCAGATGCATGGGCTCCTGTTGCTGATGAAATATGGAAGAAAACACATTAGCGTACTCTCTTTTGGTTTAGGGCATCCTGCGGTGCCCTTTTTTCATGACTCTGCCTAAATATTTTTACATAAAATAATAATCTGTCAATATTGACAGAAAAAGATAAATACGTCATAAACAAAAATCATGAAAACTTTATTCAAGACAAAAGTATGCCAGGCAGTACTTGTTTTCCTATACAGGGCACTTAAGGTGCTTGCCAGGAAAGAGGGGAGAATCAAAAGGGAATTTGAAGGCCTTCATGAAGGCTTTACCGTAGCTATGACACTCTCGCCAAATGGTCCAAGCTTCATGATGAAGAAGGAAAACGGCAAGCTGAAAAGGGTAAGGAATGGGAACGCAGAGATAGAAATCAAGTTCAAGAGCATTGATTCTGCCTTTCTTGTGTTCACAGGCATGATGGGCATAAGCAGGGCTTATTCCGAACACCGTTTCCAGCTTAAGGGAGATATCGGGGAGACTATGGCTCTTGTCAGGATCATTGACCTTGCTGAATCATATCTTTTCCCATCATTCATGAATAAGAGGATTCTCAGATCCCTTCCTGCGAAGGAGAGAAGCACTCTAAGCGTCTATAGAATGGCAATTTTAGGATTTTGATCATGTATTTTGAATTCGTAAACTCAGCTAAGCTCCTTGCTGGAGACTATGCACTTGAAAACATCTCATCTGAGCTTAATCTTCTAGGCTCAAAGAGGCCTATGATCCTTACGGATGCAACTCTTCTTAAGATTGGCTCAGTGAAGATCCTTGAGGATGCCTTGAAAAAAGGCGGAATGAAGGCTGTTGCTGTCTTTTCGGATATTCCGCTGGACAGTTCAATTGAAACTGTAAACGATATTTCCCAGATCTACCGCAGGGAGAATGCGGACTCAATCATTGCCCTTGGGGGAGGATCAGTGCTCGATACTGCAAAAGGGCTCAGGATGCTGATCAGCCAGGGTGGGAAAGATATCATGAGATACGTTGGAGCTGAGATGCTTCCACGCGGACAGGCTGTTCCATTTGTAGCTATTCCGACTACAAGCGGTACAGGCAGTGAGGCAACATCGGTAGCTGTAATAAAGAACAATGAAAGGAAAGTGAAGCTTGAATTCATTTCATCATTCCTCCTTCCTGATGTTGCAGTCCTTGATGTGAGGGTGCTTGAATCAATGCCTGCAAGAATAACAGCACTTACAGGGCTTGATGCACTGACTCATGCGATAGAAGCATATTCATGCCTTCAGAAAAATCCGATCAGCCAGGGCTATGCCACAATTGCAATCAAGATGATTGTTGAAAGCCTTGAAACTGCGGTCAGGAAGCCGAAGGATAGGGAAGCCAGGCTTAATATGGCGCTTGCTTCATATATTGCAGGGGCTTCATTTTCAAACAGCATGGTCGGTATTGTCCATGCAATTGGGCACAGTGTAGGCGGGGTATGTTCAGTGCCGCATGGAGAGGCAATGACAATACTCCTTCCAGCATGCATGCGCTTTAACATGGAAAAAGCTGATAAGGACTATGCAGATCTGCTCCTGTATTTAGCAGGTGCTGAGGTATATGCATCTACAGCAGAAGATAAAAGGGCAGAAAGGGCAATAGCTGAGGTGGAGACATTCATATCACGCATAAAGGAGTTTGCTCCAATTTCCCTGAGGCTGAGTGAGAAGGGTGTCAGGAAATCTGATTTCTCTGAAATAGCAGAGAGGGCTCTGAATGATGGTGCGCTGATTGTAAACCCGCGATCTGCCGATAAGGATGATATCCTCAAAATCCTGGATGAGGTTTTCTGAGAGGGTATTGACATATATGTTTTATTAGGCTAACATATTGTTAGCTTAAGAAAACAAACATATATCTCCCTCTTTTTAGTTCTATCCTTTCTTAGGCTGAGTTGTGGTACGGATTTTTCTTTGAAGCCATTTAGTCCGTACCACAATTTTTTTTCTCAGAATGTCAGTGCAATTCCTGCAAACGGCATTATGCGGTATCCGATGCGAAGCATGGCACCTTCAGTGCTGTTTCCGGAGTTATTGATGTATATTATCGGCAGTCCTGGATTCACAGATGCATTAATGCCTGCCCTGAAAGCCCATGAATGGGAGAAATTGTAAAGGAATGATGCCCCTGCAAATATTTCTGCCAGGTCAAAATAAAGTGCTCCTTCACCTTCTGATGGAAGGCCGATGAGCATTGAAACTCCTGCACTGAGATCCATATAGAACTTTTCATCGAACTTAATTCCCAGTGTGGTTGCCACGTATGGCGTGAAAGCATAGTCATACAGGACCTGTTCTGATGATGCATTTTCATAGAACGGAAGCCTTACTCCGCTTCCAAATGTTCCTCCCCAGCTTATTACATCTCCGATATCCATCATCATTGCAAGATCCAGATTTGCATTTCCTCCGATTTCCGTGTATTTTACATCATTCCCATCTGTCCAGAGGATATTCCCTCCATCAAAATATGGAGAGAGTGTAATGCTGAAATAGCTTCTTGCAGAAAGCGGAATCAGGAATAGAAAAGCGGTAAGCAATATTAGCAGTAATTTTTTCATACCCAGTCCTCCATTTTTTTCTTCAGTATAAGTGATCTGGGTCATAAGTAAAGAAAAAAGTTAGATAAGTAAAGTTTTCAACATTTTCCTATCTCTTTGAGTAAAAGCAGCTGCTATCAGTATTTCAAAAGGAGATGACCGAGAAAGGAAAAGTCCTGCACCTGGCAGGACTAATAAAGCAATTATTTCGAAAGGGGCTTGATCTTCTTCCTGTAGATATCCATATAGAAAGCGATGGATAAGGCCAGGCCCACGATATCTGAGACGCTGAATGCCCACCAGGCTCCGGCAAGGCCGAAAATGCGGCTCATTATGAATGCTGCGGGAACAAGGATTCCAAGCTGCCTGAGGATTGAGATGATCATTGTATACAATCCGATTCCCGTTCCCTGGAATGCAGCGCCGAGTGCAATTGATATGCTTGCAGGAAGGAAGCAGAATGAGATGATCCTGAGAGCCGGAATTCCCATTCTGTCCATCTCTTCAGAAGAGTTGAACATCAGCAGAAGGAGTTCCGGGAATATCTGGAATATAAGGAATCCTGTAAACATTATTCCAAAGGAAATCATGCATCCTTTCCTTATTGTCTCCGTGATCCTGTGCCTGTTCTTTGCTCCATAGTTAAAGCCTATGATGGATATCATACCAGCAGAGAGTCCGAATACAGGCATGAAAATGAAGCTCTGAAGCTTAAAGTAAATGCCAAAAACAGATACTGCTGTTGTACTGAAGGCAATCAGTATGCCATTGAGAGCACTTACCATAAGGGTTGAGATACTGTTTGTGATGATTGTAGGGAAACCGACCTGGTAGATTTCCCTTATCACTTTTGCTCTTGGCCTGAATCCTCTCATGCTCAGGTTTATATGCTTTCCCCTGTGAATGAAATAGACGGCCAGGATGGCTGCAACCACCTGTCCGATGACAGTTGCAATTGCTGCTCCAGCCACTCCCATCCTGAAAGTGAAAATGAAGATAGGATCGAGTATGATGTTTGTAATTGCTCCGACAGTCTGGGTGATCATTGAATGGAATGAGTCTCCGCTGGCCTGCATGATGCGTTCGCATGTAACTTCAATGAATATTCCTAAAGAGGCAATAAGGCATATCCTTGCGTATACGACTGACATTGATAGAAGCTCACTGTCGGATGTGAACATTCCAAGAAAAGGCTTTGCAAAGAGGAGTGCGAAAACCGCAAAGCCGAGCCATGTCGCAAAAGCAAGGAATATTCCGTTGCGTCCTGCACTATCAGCCTCATCATATTTCTCTTCACCGAGCCTTCTGCTGAGAAGGCTGTTCACACCTACGGCAGTTCCTATTGAGAATGCGATCATGAGGTTTTGAAGTGGGAATGCGAGAGTGACGGCAGCCAGGGCTTCCTCACTGAGCCAGGATACGAATATGCTGTCAACAATGTTGTATAGGGCCTGGACCAGCATGCTTATCATAATGGGAAGGCTTATCTTCATGATAAGTTTTCCAATGGTCTCTGTACCCATGATATTCAGTTTTGTTTTCTTCTCTATTTCTTCAGACATAACAGATAAGATTTATAGGAAAGTCATAATTATTGCAAGACTGTTTGTTTTTCTAATATCATCGGGGTGAGAGGTTTTTATGATAGTAGCAAAATTTGGTGGCTCAAGCGTAGCCGATACGAGGCAGATTGAAAAAGTAAAAGCGATTATAGAGGCTGACAAAGACAGAAGGGCGATTATCGTATCTGCCCCCGGAAAGAGAAACAGGGAAGATCAGAAGATAACTGACCTTTTATATAAATGCAATGAAGAAGTTCAGAAGGGCTTTGGATGCAAGGATACATTCAGCATAATTGAAGAGCGCTTCCTTGAGATTGCTGATGGTCTTAAAGTTGAGAAGAAAGCGCTCATTGCAGAGCTTGATGAGATCAGGAGGAATATTGATGCCGGCCTTGGTGCGGATTATGCCGCCAGCCGTGGAGAATACCTTTCTGCATTCCTTATAAGCCAGTACCTTGGATTTGAGTTCGTAGATAGCTCTACATGCATTATCATCAACCAGGATGGCACTGTTAACCCTTTCAGCTACGAACAGATTTCACGCATTGTGGATGATTCGGATAATAAGGGCTTTGTTTTCCCAGGTTTCTATGGATCAACAGAGAGCGGAAACATAAAGACATTCACAAGGGGCGGCTCTGATATAACAGGAAGTGTTGTAGCCAGGGCTCTAAATGCAGATATCTATGAAAACTGGACAGATGTTTCAGGTTTCCTTTCTGCAGATCCGAGGATTGTGGATAATCCAAGGACAATTGACAGCCTGAGTTACAACGAGGTAAGGGAACTCTCTGATTATGGAGCATCTGTATTCCATGAAGAGGCGATTGCTCCTGTTATGAAAGCTGGTGTCCCAATAAACATCAGGAATACGAACCGTCCGGATGATAAGGGAACCATAATTACTCCTGATGTCAAGGAAATGAAGCTTGCAGGAGTCTCTGCAAGAGGAAACCTTTCACGCATAAAGCTCAGGAAGCTCATGCTTTTCAAGAAACATGGCATGCGCCATGCCCTTCTCACTATGCTTCATATTTTTGGTGTACGCCCATCATTTTCACTCTATGGAATAGATTCCATTGTATGGTTTTTTGACAGCACAATGGCAAATGACAGTGTTCTCAGTGCCATGTGTGACCGTCTGAAAAGTGAATTTGAACTGGATGAGATTTCTGTAGACAGGGGCCATGCCATTCTCGGCATAGTCGGCTCTTCAGTGCTTGATGATGGCTCATACATAAAGGCAGCGGAAGCTCTTAGGCAAAGCAATATCGGAATAAGTTTCCTCAATTATGGAGCATCAGATGTCTCCTATGCATTTGGCATAAGGGAAGAGGACAGGGAAAAGGCTGTCAGAGCAGTATATGATAAGCTGTTCAAGTAAGGAAGAAATGATGACGGATCTTGATAAGAAATTATTGAGGCGCACAGCTGAGATTGCACATAGTGCGATGGAAAATGGAAATCATCCGTTTGGGGCACTTCTTGCAGATAAGGATGGAAATATCCTCCTGGAACAGGGAAATGATTTTAAAAGCGGTGGAAGTGCATACCATGCAGAGACACTCCTTCTGCTTAAAGCTGCAAAGGCTTACTCTCCGGAGTTCCTGAAAGACTGTACGCTGTACTCTAATTTTGAGCCATGCTGCATGTGTACCGGTGCCCTTTACTGGACTAATGTCGGACGCCTTGTCTTTGGGGCAACTGAAAAAGACCTCCTGAAATTCACAGGGGCAAATGAAGAGAATCCGACTTTCTCGCTCTCTTCCCGTGAAGTGATTTCAAGAGGGCAAAAAGAGATTAAGATAGAAGGTCCTGCAGATGATGAAGGCTTATTAGCTGAAATCTGCAGGGATCATATCGATTTCTGGAAGTGATCAGATCCTGATTGCTTTCCCAAGGAAGGAAACGGTAGGGCCTACCGTGAATGCCAGTATTACGGTTGCCACTGTCAAGTGCCCTCCCGCTGCCATACCTATGATGATTGCAAGGAAATCCCAGCACATCCTGCAGTACTTGAACGGAAGCTTCAGCTTTTCACTTGCCATTGTCGGAACGGCATCAAACGGAGCCTGTCCCATTCCTGCATTCATATAGATCGAAACAAAGAAGAGGAATGTGGCAAGTGCTGCAATGAATGTGATGACCCTGTATGGCTGCTCTGTGAACATTTCCTCTGGCAGATACCTGTTCTCAAGCATGGTGCAGAAGTCTGATGTATAGCCGATTAAGGTCATATTTGCTATTGTTCCAAATCCAATCAGTTTCCTTCCCCATATGAGCTCAGGAATAAAGAGAATCGCATTTGTGACTATCATGGTGGTGCCAAATGAAAGATTGAAACGGGAAGCTATTGAGTTGTTCATGAACGATGATGTATCTGAACCATAGCCGACCTGCAGTATAAATGAAAGGAATACTCCCATTCCAAGCACTCCGATCAGCATGCAGAAGAACTTCTTTCTAAACTCTGATGAATCCATAACTTTCTAATAATGCGTCATAAAGAAATGAAAAGCAATAAAAGGCTGACAGAATATTATTCTTTTGATACCCTTAAAATACATTATGCAGTCAAAGGAAGGAGTGACTATGAGTGACAACAAACGCCCGGAAGATATGGCAAGGATCACGACTAAGGAACTTGCAGATGCATTTATTGCAAGTGAAATTGAGAAAATTAAGGCACAGGTAAAGGATGGAAAAGTACTTTTAGCATTATCTGGCGGAGTAGACTCTTCTGTAGTAGCAGCCCTGCTGATCAAGGCAATCGGGAAGAATCTCGTATGCGTCCATGTGAATCACGGCCTTCTTAGGAAAGGTGAACCTGAGCAGGTAGTCAGGGTTTTCAGGGAAGAGATGGATGCTAACCTTATCTATGTGGATGCTGTGGACAGATTCCTTGATAAGCTTGCCGGCATTGCAGAGCCTGAGAAGAAAAGGAAGATCATCGGCGCTGAGTTCATCAGGGTATTCGAGGAGGAGGCAAGGAAGCTTGAAGGAATTGATTTCCTTGCACAGGGCACTATCTATCCAGATATCCTTGAAAGTGATGGAGTGAAGGCACACCACAATGTCGGAGGATTGCCTGAAGACCTGAAATTTGAGCTCGTTGAGCCTCTTAAGTTCCTTTATAAGGATGAAGTTAGGGTAGTAGGAAAGGCATTGGGCCTTCCAGACAACATGGTATACCGCCAGCCAGTCCCAGGACCTGGACTTGGCGTAAGATGCCTTGGAGCAATCACAAGGGATCGCTTGGAGTGCGTAAGGGAGTCAGATGCAATTCTCAGGGAAGAGTTCGCAAAGAATGGCCTGGAGGGAAAAGTATGGCAGTACTTCACGGCTGTTCCAGATTTCAAGTCTGTTGGAGTCAGGGATGGAAAGAGGTGCTTTGAATATCCTGTAATCATAAGGGCTGTCAATACAAAGGATGCCATGACTGCAACTGTCGAGAATATTCCTTTTGAATTGCTCTCGCATATCACAGAAAGGATCATTACTGAAGTGAAAGGCGTGAACAGGGTAGTGTATGATATGACACCAAAGCCCTGTGGCACAATTGAGTGGGAGTGACCAGATTTTATCGCTATTAGAAGAATCGTTATACTGCAAGGAATTGTTTTATGACGATTCTCTTATTTTTGTATCAGATATAGCTATTATTTCAGGTTTTTCCTGCCAAATTCCTACCACAGAAAATCCATTAAACTGGTATACGTATATTTCTATAATCACAGCATGAAAAGCATTTATTTGAAATATCTGGAAAATATTTGACAGGGCAGCTTCTGTTTTCTAAGTCATGCTGCCCTATCAATTAATTAGAAGCGATGAATACATGGCATATTTTTACTTTACCTGTATTCCCATAAACAAGACATACCTTTCATGAATGATTTCCCTTGTGCTTTGTAGGATCATTAAGTTGATAGTACATGTTCGGTTTCGGAGTTGGTGGAAGGACTTCGTTTCGAACACAAGTAACTTCACGTCCAGTATATCCACCGCGAGGTCCGTATAATCCATATTGACCAGAACGTGGTACATTCTGACCTGGCTTCAACTTATTTGA
>CASFJV010000011.1 GCA_949295125.1 uncultured Spirochaetales bacterium | reverse complement strand
CGAATTCAGTCAGCAATTCTGCGCTCCTTCTCTGGATCTCATGGATGTTTATCTCTGGATATAGCCTCTTTCCATTCTCCATCTTCTTTGTGAGCATTGCCTTGAACCTGGCATAGTTCTTCTTTTTCATGATGAAGAAGTCCTGGGTGCTGAATGGATGGTAAAATGGTCTGTTAACCCCTTCTTCAAGTGTTTCATCATCCAGCGTGATCAGGTCAGCAAGTGCCGAGCCAAATTCATCATAGAACCTGTAAACCTGCTTTATGCCGGGATTTGTCGTCTTTTCATAGCTTGAGGATACCTTGAGTGTTGGCTTGAAAACCCCGTCCTCTTCCTTTGCAGAAAGCTTATAAACGCCATTGAGTGAAGCCTGGCTTCCTCCGGTTACGAGATGTGTTCCGATTCCCCATGAATCAATTGGGGCTCCATCATTGACCAGGTTCAGGATAATCTCTTCCGTCAGGTCGTTTGAGATTGTGATTGTAGCATCAAGAAGTCCTGCCTCGTCCAGTTTCCTCCTCACTGCCTTTGAAAGGTAGCTTAGGTCTCCTGAATCGATCCTCACTCCGATCTTCTTTCCTTTCTTCTTCATCTCAAGGCCAACCTTTATGGCACTCTCAATACCGCTTCCAAGGGTATCGTAAGTGTCTATAAGGAAGATTGCGTTATCAGGATAGAGCTCTGCAAATGTCCTGAATGCCTCAACTTCTGAGTCAAAGCTCATGATCCAGGAGTGGGCCATAGTTCCGGCAACAGGTATTCCGTACTTCTTTCCGGCATATGTATTGCTCGTTACCTTTGTCCCTCCAATAAATGATGCCCTTGCAGCTGAGTGTCCGCCATCTTCTCCCTGTGCTCTTCTAAGCCCGAATTCCATGATTGCCCCATGGCCTTTTGTAGCCTGGACCATGCGGCTTGCCTTTGTTGCAATAAGGGACTGGAAGTTTATGGTGTTGAGAAGGATTGTCTCAATCAGCTGTGCATCGATGAGGTCAGTCTCAACCCTTACCAGAGGCTCTCCTGGAAATACTGGAGTGCCCTCATCAAATGCGTAGATGTCGCCTTTGAAATGGTAGCCTTTCAGGAATTCCAGGAATGACTCATCAAAGCATCCAAGCTTCCTGAGGTATGAGATATCATCAGGGCTGAATGAAAACTGCTCAAGTTTCGAGAGAAGCTCCTCAAGCCCTGTGAATATAAGATAGCCGCCGTTAAACGGGTTTGTGCGGTAGAACATATCGAACACGACCCGGGGATTGTGCTTTTTGAGGAAATACCCCTGAGCCATTGCCAGTTCATAAAAGTCAGTCGTAAGAGCGCTTAACATTTTTCAATCCTGTCAAATCCACAATACGGGATAAGTGCTTTTGGAATGGATACGGATCCATCCTCATTCTGGTAGTTCTCAAGTATTGCGACAATAGCCCTTGAAAGTGCGACAGCAGTTCCATTGAGCATGTGCACGAACTTCACTTTGCCATCATCGTCCCTGTACCTTATATTCAGGCTTCTTGCCTGGTAATCCGTACAGTTGCTTGTGCTTGTGACCTCTCCATACTCGCCGCTTTCTCCACGTCCTGGCATCCAGGCCTCGATATCGAATTTCCTGTATGCCGGAGCTCCGAGGTCTCCTGTGGCTGTATCAACTACGCGGTATGGTATCTCAAGGCCCTGGAAGATCTCCTCTTCAATTGAAAGGATTTCCTCATGGGCTTTCTCGCTCTCTTCAGGCAGGCAGTAGATGAACATCTCCAGCTTTGAGAACTGATGGACCCTGTAGAGCCCTTTTGAATACTGTCCTGCGCCTCCTGCTTCCCTCCTGAAGCAGTGGGAGAGTCCAGTCATCCTGATTGGCAGGTCCTTCTTGTCCAGGATCATGTTTGAGTAATATCCTCCAAGTGTGATTTCAGCAGTTCCAACAAGGCATGTGCCTGTTCCCTCTATAGTATAGATATTGCTCTCTTCTCCCCTTGGGTTGAATCCAATGCCGTTGAGTATCTCTTCCTTTGCAATGTCTGGGGTGATGAATGGGGTAAAGCCATGCTTCAGCACGATATCCATTGCATAGCGCTCGAGTGCCATCTGCAGGATTACTGCCTTGTTCTTGATATAGTAGAACTTCTGCCCGGATACCTTTGCTCCGCTTTCGAAATCCAGGATGTCAAGCTCTTCACCAAGCTCCACATGGTCCTTTGCCTTGAAGCTGAATTTTGTAGGCTCTCCATAGAACTTTATTGCAAGGCTGTCCTTGTCTTCCTTTCCAACCGGTGCTTTTGGAGAGGCATAGTTAGGAATTGTCCTTGCCTTCTCCTGGAATGTTTTATCAAGCTCAGCAAGCTTTTCTTCCTTTTCCTGAAGCTCTGCCTTGATCTTCTTTCCCTCTTCAATAAGGGCCATTCTCACATCCTGCTCAAGCTTTCCTTTCATCTTTGCAGCATTCTCATTCCTTTTTGTCCTGAGAGCTTCAGTTTCCTGCATGATGCTGTAGCGCTCATCCTGGATGGCAATGATTTCATCAAGATCCACATTCATATAGCGGTCGCTGATGTTTTTCTTTATCTCGTCATATCTTGATTTCAATTCCTTGGTATCTATCATAAGAGTCTCTCCTTACTGTCCTTTTCTATTTCATCAGACCTGTCTGCTGCGGCCTTTACAGCTTTATATATTGCATTCTGGAAACCGTTTTCTTCAAGTGCTTCCATGCCTTTTATTGTAGTTCCTTTTGCAGAGCATATGCTAGGGATCAGGGCTGATGCCACTTTCCCGTCCCTTATAAGCGATAATGCAGATTCCATGGTCCCCGCGACAATGCTCTGAGCCTGGCTGTAGGGCAGGCCCATATTGCATGCTGCCATGCTTGATGCATATATGAACTCAAGCACATAGGCAATCAGTGATCCGGATGCTCCGATAAAGGCTGAGAACTCTGATTCAGGAAGGAGGAATGCGCTTCCAAATGATGATGCGATCTCAAATGCATCTTTCCTGAATGCCTCATCAGATCCATCTGAAAATGCTATGGCTGTAACTGCTTTCTTCTCTTTTGCCGCAAGGTTTGGCATATAGCGCGCGATATTCCCTGAGTCAATGTTCTTTTCCAGCACTTCAAGAGGAATTCCAGCACATATTGAGATGTAATTCTTCCCTTTCCTGCTGATGGAAGAAAGGAATTCCTTTGTCACGAACTGCGGCTTTATTGCAATTATTATGATATCTGCAGCATCGATTCCTTCTTCAAGCGTGATTTTCTTCAGAGCGAGCTTTTCTGCCTTTGTGCTGTCAGTATCATAGCCAAGTACCTCAAATCTGTCTTTTATGCTTGAAAGAATTGATGATCCCATATTCCCAAGCCCAATGAAGAGTGCTTTTTTCAATTTCTATCCTCCCTCATTCCTTTCATTTTCCCTTTCTTCTCCAGCCCCTTGAATCCGCCTTGCCTGAGCACTTCATATACTGCAACTGCAACGGAATTCGAAAGATTGAGGCATCTCCTGTTTTCAAGCATCGGAATCCTTAAGCACCTGTCCATGTTTGCCATGAGCAGATTATCATCAAGTCCTGAGCTCTCCTTTCCAAATATAAGGTAGATATCCTCATCATTGCTGTATGTGATGTCTGAATAGCAGGTGCTGCCTTTCTGGCTGAAGAAATAGAGATTGTCATTTTTATGTTTTTCCATGAATTCCCCGATGCTTCCATACTCGACGATCGTAACGCCGTCCCAGTAATCGAGGCCTGCTCTCCTGACTGCTTTCTCATCGATTGAAAAGCCTAAAGGATGCACTAAATGGAGTACTGCTCCAGTATCAGAACAGGTGCGCGCGATGTTTCCTGTGTTCTGCGGAATTTCTGGCTCGAATAGGCATACATTAAGCATGTGTTAGTTATAGCGTTTTTTCTTTTCTTGCTCAACAATTCACCCATTGAATGTTTATTTCCCAATAAGATAAACTCATGTCCATGGAATTTTTGAAAGTAACGGTTCTGGGAATCATCCAGGGAATAACTGAATGGCTTCCAATCAGCAGTACAGGCCATCTGATCCTTGCAGATGAATTCATAAAGCTCAGCGGATCTGAAGAGTTCAAATACCTTTTCAACGTCATTGTTCAGCTTGGATCAATAATGGCAGTCCTGGTCCTTTACTGGAGTACGCTCAATCCATTCAAGAGGGACAGGAAGGAGAGGGTGAGATGCCTGACGCTTTGGGCTAAGGTTCTGGTTGCTTCAATCCCTGCAGGAATTGCTGGCATCCTCCTTGATGATCTGATCGATGAAAAGCTTTCCACCTGGCCTGTGATTGCAGCTGCATTATTTGCCTACGGAGTGCTGTATATCATAATTGAGAAGAAGATGCATATAAAGACCAGGATAAGTGATACCGACAGTGTTACATATATGGATGCTTTCAAGCTTGGCATGTTCCAGATGCTTGCCTTAATCCCGGGAACAAGCAGGAGCGGCTCCACAATCCTTGGAGGAATGCTTTTGGGCTTTGAAAGGACAGTTGCTGCGAAGTTCTCATTCTTCATGGCAATCCCGGTCATGGCCGGTGCATCACTTCTAAGGCTTTTAAAGAGCGGTTTCTCTTTAACCGGAAATGAATGGATGCTCCTTTTAGTTGGAACTGCCGTATCTTTCCTTGTGTCGCTGTTAGTCATAAAGAAGCTTGTTGATTTCGTGCGCTCTCACGATTTCTCAGGATTCGGAGTCTACAGGATAGTCCTAAGCGTACTGATTACGGTTTATTTCCTGGCTTTCTGACAGCATTCATATAAAAAGCTTTTTCTTTCAGTCTCCTTCATGCAAGGAGATTTTTTTACAGTTTAATCCCTAAAAACTTTTATTTTTGCTTATTCTTGTCCTATTATAGTTATAACGCAAAACATCAGGAGAGGCATTAATGGATAAAAATGATTCAAGAACATATAGTTTCATGAAATCCCAGATTACAGAAAGGCTTGCCGGCAGACCTTATTCACTAGGGCTTGATTTGGGAGTCGGGTCTATAGGAATGGCTGTAGTTGCTATAGATTCAGGTTCAGATGGAAATAGCTATCCAGCAGAAGTGATTCATGCAACAAGCAGGATATTCCCATCTTCTGAGGGAGCATCGGGCAGAAGGAATAAAAGGAGCCAGCGTAACTCCATCAGGCATAAGGCAAACAGGATGGAGAAACTCTGGAAGCTCCTGGGACAGAAAGGGCTCATGCTTGAATACTGCAGCAATGATGTTCCAGATCCTGCAAGACTCAGGTTTGCCGAAGAGGAGATAAGGAAAGATCCATATTGCTTAAGGCTTAAAGGCCTTACAAAGCAGCTTACCTTAAGGGAGCTGGGTGTTGCTTTATACCATATTGCAGGACATAGGGGATCTTCTGCTATAAGATCATTTCTAGGTGATGTAAAAACAAAAGATGAAGAAAAAGAGCTTGAAAAGGCAAGAGAAACTGAATTTTTGTGCAAGTCATATGGTATAGATACATTTATAGAGGTGCTGTATAAGTCGAAAGAACTGAATTCAACTTCATTCAGGAATTCAAAAAGAGCCAGTGATAAAACACCGCTGCCTACAAGGGATGTGATTGAGAATGAAATAGATAAGCTTCTGGAAAAACAGCAGTATTATTATCCTGATGTACTTACTGATGAATATATTGACAAGATAAAGGAGACAATGCTTTTCGAAAATGAAATGATTGTTCCGGAATCTGGAAACTGCCCATATTTCAATAATGAGAAGAAACTTCCAAGAGCTGCTTTTATAAATGAAGAGAGAAGGCTGTGGGAAGCAATTAACAATGTAAGGATTGTTGAAGATGTCTTCTATGGCCAAAGAACCAAAGAGGTGAAGAAGTCTTGGAGTAAGGAGGAAAAGCAGATCCTTTATTCCTTCCTGCGTTCAGGAAATGATTTAAAAGTTACTGGATTCAGGAATATGTTTCCTGAATATGGAAAGGCAAAGAAAATACTCCTTCAAGGAGTTTCAAAGGAAAACCAGGAAATAAAAGGTTTCCGATTCCGGGAGCTTGAAGAAGCCTGCTGGTTTAGAAAGCTGGATGAAAAAAGGAAGCTGAATTTCATAGAGGACTTTGTGAACTGTCCAACTGATAGGAAGCTTAAAGCGAAACTCATTTCTGAGTATGGTTTTTCAGGAAGTGATGCTGAAGAGGCATTGAGGATAAAGATAGTTGATGGGTATGCTCCTGTTGGTTTGTCTGCAATGAAAATAATTATGCCATATATAATTGAGAAAGGGCTGAGCTATCAGGAAGCAGAGGAGGAGGCCCTGGCAGAAGGTAAGCTTTCTTCATCTTTTGAAGATGTGGTATTTGATCATTTGCCCTATTATGGAATGGTTATTCCATATAGGACTCAGGCTTTAGCTGGAAAAGCATGGCATTCTGCATTCAAGGATAAGGTAGGACAGAAAGGATTTAAGGTACCTGAGACAAATAAGGATGAGGCTGAATATGGTAAAATTGCCAACCCTGTAGTCCATCAGACACTCAATGAGCTCAGGAAAATGGTGAATGAGCTTATTGATGTGCTTGGCAAGAAGCCTGCAAATGTAACAGTTGAAATAGCAAGGGATCTTAAGATAGGTAAGGAAAAAAGAGATAAGCTAAGCAGGAAAAACCAGGAAAAGGAAAAAGAAAACAAGCATATTTTCGATACTTACATCAAGAACACGTCGTTAGGGAAGAAATATATAAAACGCTTCAAGCTTTATGAGGAACAGAAGAAAACCTGTCCATACTGCCTCAGGACCATCTCTGTTGATGATATTACCAATGGCAGGGTTGATATTGATCATATACTTCCCAAAGAAGATACGGGTATTTCTTCATTTGACAATCTAATTCTGGCACATAAGACCTGCAATGAAACAAGGAAAGGCAAGAGAACACCTTTTGACGCATTCGGAAATGATAAGCTCTTATGGCCTAAAATTGAGCAGTATCTTGATACAACTTCTATGTCTGATGTGAAAAAAGAGAGGATCAAGATGACTGCAGAAGAATATGAAGAGTTTTTGGAAAAGCAGGAGTTCCTTCCTCGATTTAAATCTGATAATGCCTACGTAGCTAGGGTAGCCAGGGAATATCTCCAGGTCCTATATGAGAAGCAGGAGAGAATTAAATCTGTAAATACCATAAGAGGATCAGAGACGGCAATGCTCCGTTCTGCCTGGGGACTAAATGGCATTACAAGCAGTCTTCCTATGTCGATGGGGCTGCTTAGGGAAGACGAGTATGCAGAAGAGAAAAACCGTACTGATAACAGGCATCATGCTCTGGATGCAATCGTTGCTGCTTATTTTACACAGGGCTATTCCACAATTATCCAGACTATGGCAGCAAAAGGGTGCAGCGCTAATGAAATCAGGCAGAGGCTGCCGATTCCAAAGTATTATGCCAAGGATAGCGGTCTTTTAAGGCATGAACAGGTTCTGGCATTCAGGAAAGAAATACAGGATGCTATGGATACAAGGACTTTCGTATCTTTGAAACAGACAATAAATACAAATGGAGCTATTTTTAAGGATACTCAGTATTCATTACTTGCTTATAATGATAAGGATGTCGTAATTTGTACACGAAAAAGCGTAAAAGATATAAAAGCAGATAAATTTTTGGGAGAAGATTCAAAGGCTTTAGAATTCATTCTTATGAGGCCATTCAAGATCCCAGGTTTTGTAAGCATGGAAGAAAAGACTGCTATAGAATCAAGGCTTGAAAAGAATAAACAAAAATTCAGGGAAATCCTTGATCTTAAGGATGAGGCTAGGAAGCAGCTTGAGGAAGAGAGAGAAGAAATAATCAGGAAAAAGGCCAAATCAAAAGAGATTACGGAAAGATCTATTATTTCCAGGGCATGCTTCCTTGCAGGGGGAGAGTATTATCAGATATCCAATCAGAAAAGCAATAAGCTGGG
>CASFJV010000010.1 GCA_949295125.1 uncultured Spirochaetales bacterium | reverse complement strand
GCGGGTGAAGAGGAAATACAACCACGTGCGTTCTGAGCTGCAGGAGAAAGGCACCCGCAGTGCGAAGAGGAGACTCGTCTCCATCTCCGGCTGTGAGAAGAGGTTTGTCCATGACCAGAACCACTGCATTTCCAAGAAGCTTGCCAACACTGATGGGGATGTCTCCATATACGTCCTTGAAGATCTGTCATCAATGAACATGAAGAGGCTGAAAGGAAAGAGCAATAAGACCATGAGGAAGTGGCTTTCCGCCTGGTCATACTCTGATCTTGAGTTCAAGCTCATCTACAAGTGCCAGATGAATGGCATAAGAGTGGAGTTTGTGGATGCAAGGTATACAAGCCAGAAGTGCTCGGTATGCAAGACGATCGACAAGACTTCAAGAAAGGGGAACAGGTATATCTGCAGGCATTGCGGCAACAGCATGCATGCAGATGTGAATGCCGCCATCAACATCCGCGACAATTACATCACCCGGGTCCAGCAATCCGGGCAGGCTGCGGTCAATCAGCCGTATGGATGGGGTGCCACAGGTAAACCGGAGACGGAGCCTATGGGCAAAACGCTCACGTCTAAGCCTCAGGCTTGTCCTGAAGGTCGTTGACTTCCTTCACCATCAGTGTATCCAGAAGAATCTTGTACCATGTCTTTATAGCCTGGCGGCTCACACCCACATCAGAAGCAAACGAAGAGAAGTTGATCTGCTTTCCGTTTGAAAGTGCTGCCTTTTCCAAGAAGTTGATGAATCCAGGCAAATCATTAACTTCATTCTCAAGCTGAATCTCAGTCTCCAGATACAAACCTGCATATGCCTCAAGAGCTTCATCAGCCTCTGCCGGGTAAAGATACATTTCAGGCAATAGCCCAGTTTGGAATATATGCTCAAGAGAGTAATCGTCCCTGCTCTTTATATCTGGAAAGCAAAGAGGATGAAGCTTTTTCTCAAGCGCGCGGCCTCCAAGAAGATTGACTCCTCCACTCTTCAGTTTCCGTACACTTGATCCTGTCATCAGGAACACAAGTTCCGTATCCTCAATGAACTGATGAACTGTATATAAGAGCTCTGGAGCACGCTGAATCTCATCAATGACAACAAGCCCTTCTGTAAGTCCTTCTGCTTTCAGCGTTTGCTCAAGAAGGGATGGATTGCGGACAATACGGTAATAGAGAGTATTTGAGAGCAGATTCCAGTAGAGTACCGGTTTTCTGACCTCGTTTTTCACATACATCGACTTACCGCACATTCTAGGACCAATAAGGAATACCGATTTCCGGTTAAGGACCCTGTCCAGATCAACATATCACTTCACATACTCTTTCATAATTTCGTCTCTGTAAAAATCATTATTTAATTAAAAATGAATTTTATAAAGTCGATATTTTAAATAAGCAAACTATTGCATATACAATATCCGAAGAAAAAAACAGGCTGCTCAATTAAAGAAACAGCCTGCATAGATAGGATGGATGAACTTTCTCAGTTCAGGTTGATTATGCTCTTATCATAATCTTCTGGGGCATCATAGCCGAGGAAGTTCATAAGTGTAGCTGCGATAGAGGATATTCCAAGGCCTGTATTGAGTTCCGTTGAATATTCTCCACCATAGCATGGATCATAGATGATGCATGGAACAGGGTTCAGTGAATGGCTTGTCTTTGCCTTTGGCTCACCATCTGCCTTAAGCTTAAGCTCCCCTTTCTTATCATGCTCATACATGTCATCTGCATTTACATGGTCAGCTGTGACAACCATTACGCCACCGGCTTTCTCAATAGCTTCCTTAAGCCTTCCAATCTGGATATCCATTCCTTCCATGGAGCATACTACAGCTTCAAACACTCCTGTATGCCCTACCATGTCTCCATTTGGATAGTTGAGCTTGATCAGATCCCATTTTCCGCTTTCAATTTCCTCTATTACGCGGTCAGTGATCTCTGCACACTTCATCCATGGCCTCTGCTCAAAAGGCACGATGTCTGATGGAATTTCCACATACTCTTCAAGTTTCTCATCAAACTTGCCGCTCTTGTTTCCGTTGAAGAAATAAGTGACGTGCCCAAACTTCTGAGTTTCAGAAATGCTGAACTGCTTAACTCCTGATGCACACAGGTATTCAGCAAGAGTCCTGTCAATTGAAGGAGGAGAAACCAGGTACTGAGCAGGAACATGCAGGTCCCCATCGTATTCCATCATTCCGGCATACTCAACTTTCGGATGCCTCTTACGATCGAATTCTGCCAGATTCTCAGCTTCAAATGCTTTTGTGATTTCAAGTGCCCTGTCTCCACGGAAATTGAAAAGGATGACACTGTCATTATCTTCAATTGTTCCAACAGGCTTTCCATTCTCAGCAATGACAAAAGGAGGAAGATCCTGATCGATTGCACCTGTCTCCTTTCTCAGCGTTTCAATTGCCTCATGAGCTGATGCAAAATACCTTCCCTCTCCAAGAACATGGGTTTCCCAGCCTTTCCTGACCATATCCCAGTTAGCATTATAGCGGTCCATTGTAATTACCATTCTTCCGCCGCCAGAAGCAATTTTTGCATCAAATGTCCCATCTGCTGACAGCTCTTTCAGGAACTCTGCGAACGGATCGAAGTAATCAAGAGCGCTCATTTCTCCTACATCCCTTCCATCAAGGAGTGCATGCACCCTCACTTTCTTGACACCCTCTTTCTTTGCCTCTTCGATCATGTGCTTGAGGTTATCGATATGTGAATGTACGTTTCCATCCGACAGGAGGCCAATAAAATGCATTGTGCTGTTATTGTCCTTTACGTTCTTTACAAGCTTTTTCCATGTAGCACCCTGGTACATCTCACCGGAATTGATTGAATTGGCAACAAGCTTTGCACCCTGTGCAAACACTCTTCCGCAACCCATTGCGTTATGTCCGACTTCACTGTTTCCCATGTCTGCATCACTAGGAAGCCCTACAGCAAGACCATGTGCCTTGAGCTTTGTATTCGGGCAAGAGGAAAGAAGGCTGTCCAGATTCTTTGTCATTGCCTGGGCAACAGCATCTCCATCCCTATATTTGCCATATCCGACTCCGTCCATGATAACAAGCATTACAGGACCATTTCTCTTTATTTTTCCGTTTTTCTTCAATGGTTCCACCATTTTCTTATTCTCCTTAATCGATATAAATATACTTAATTACAGGAAATAGGTGAAGTAGCAGATCTCAGGTAATCCAGGCTATTTTCATCTACTTTGCCAGACAGTTCATCCCATATCCTCTTATGGTATGCATCAATCTGCCTGATTTCCTCATCCGTGAGCAGGGAAAGATCCAACAGATCCTTCTCATAAGGGACTAATGTAAGCACTTCAAAGGAATAGAACTCTCCAAACTCCGTCCTGATATCCTCCCTTACCATCAGAAGGTTTTCTATCCTTATTCCATGCCTTCCTTCCTTATATACTCCAGGCTCATCGGAAATCACCATACCAGGCATCAAAGGGACATCTATCAGGGCACCAGATATCCTCATCGGCCCCTCATGCACGTTCAGATGGCATCCGACGCCATGTCCTGTGCCATGGAAAAAGCTCTCTCCAACCTGCCAGAGGAACTGTTTTGCCAGCACATCGAGCTGAACTCCGCGTGTCCCCTTTATGAAGCGCTGCCGGGAAAGAGCCAGATGTCCTTTCAAAACAAGCGTATAGTCCCTCTTCTGCTCTTCAGTTGCACTTCCGAATAAAAGGGTGCGTGTGATGTCCGTCATTCCAAATTCAAACTGCGATCCTGTATCAAGGACAAGAAGGCCGTTTCCTTTCACCTGCTTATTTGATTTTTCCGTTGCGCTGTAATGGCACATCGCGCCATTTTCCCTGAATGCGGAAATCGGAGCAAATGACGGGCCAAGGTAACAGTCCCTTCTCTTCCTTTCCACTTCAAGTGCCGTTGAGACAGCTATTTCATCTGTCTCCACATTCCTATCAAGCTTTGCAAGGAAATTGATATATGCTGCCGCATCTTCTACGTGGCTTCTTCTCATTCCTTCTTTTTCAGCATCATTCTTGCAAGCCTTGATATCTGTTGTGATATCCCTCCCTTTTATGTCCTCTTCTGAGAAAATAGAGATGAATGATGCAGATATCTTATCATCATTGTAATACCCTCTGCCCTTAACAAGCTGAGCAAGATGAGTATATGCATCCCCGTATTCCATGATTGTAAAAGGATAGCCGGATACGCTTTCAAACCTTTTCTTATCAGTGAAAAGGATGGCTTTATCCATGCTGAGGAAGAAGAAGGAATAGAACACAGGATTATATGGGATGTCATCAGAGCGGAGATTGGTAAGCCAGGCAATGTCATCAAGGCCTGCAATGAATGTCCACTCTGCACCTTTTTCCCTGAGAGCTGCCCTCACTTCCCCTATTTTTTCCTCAGCACTCTTTCCCGCATACTCTAAAGGCATCTCAAATGCCCTAGAACATGGAATTGCCGGACGCTCAGGCCAGACTGAAGAGAGCATGCCATCCACCAGTGCTGCCCTTATTCCCCTTTCTTCCATTTTCTTCTTCTTTTCAAGGTAATCCCTGATTGAGATCTCACTCTTTTCAAATCCGACAGCTTCGCCTTCCTTAAGGTTTGACAGTATCCATGAAAGGGGATCTGGATCATCTGTTTCAAGCTTAAGCAGCCTGAATTCAGTACCCCTTATCTCAGCTTCTGCCTGTATGAAATAGCGGCTGTCTGTCCAGAGAACCGCATCATCTGATGTTATCACAACAGTTCCAGCACTGCCTGTGAATCCGGAAATGAATTCACGGGTTCTCCAGTGTGGAGCGACATATTCACTTAAATGGGCATCAGATCCCGTAATATAGTATGCATCTATACCGTTTTCCTTAAGCTTTTCTCTTAGAGCTTTGAGCTTTCCGTCTATCTCCATTGCAATCACTCCTTCTGAAATTAAGGTATATGGCCAGGGCCAGCCCGGCTATTATCATGAAAAAGCAGAATACCTGCCCCTTGCTTATATTCAGCATCGATGTGAAGAGCGCTATGTTATCTGCCCCGTCACCTCCTGATATCACATATCCGATATTCCTGTCAGGTTCCCTCATGTACTCTATGAAGAACCTGAAAAAACCGTAAAGCATTAGATAGGCAGAAAAAAGCGTTCCATTCTTTAAATTCTTCCTGTATTTCAATGGCCTTAAAATGAAAAACAGTATCAGAAATATGACAATACCTTCAAAAAAAGCTTCGAATAACTGAGTCGGGAAACGTGGAAGGTTTATCCAGTCCCCTATGCTGTACTCCATTCCTGCCTTATCTGCAATCTCACGCACCCATTCCTCTTTGGTACTGAAAAGCTCTGCATTGCTGAAAACCATTCCTATAGGACTTGCTGTCACCCTTCCATAGAGCTCTGAATTGATGAAGTTTCCAATGCGTCCAAATGTGTATCCAAGAGGAAGGCCGGCTATAACGGTATCCGTTATTTCAAGTATGTCCCTCTTATAGCGCCTTGAGTAGATCCAGCCGCCAAGAAAACATCCGACAACTCCACCATGGTAACTCATTCCGGGAAGCCCTACGAACCTTCCATCCTGGAATGGCCAGAACATCATCCATGGATGTGTAAGGTAATATGAGGTATCGCTGTAAAACAGGCAGCTGAACACACGTGCGCCTATTATAAGGCCCAGAATGGCATAGAAAAACAGGTTCTGGCTGTCTTCAGAAGTCATAAAAAGCCTTCCATCATGCTTTATCTGGTAACGGAAAAGGACATATGTTATTGCAAAAGCAACGATATACATCAATGCATACCATCTGACAGGAAGAAACGGTACTATATAAGGATCTATCCAGGATGGATAATTAATATATAAGGCCATGCGGAAATTATATCTTTTTAATCCCTTCTACAAAAGATAATATTTTTGTTTTATATTTAATTCCATGAAACGCATTTTTGTTGTTCTTGCTGTTTTATTCATTTCACTTGGATGCCTTACATCAGGCGGAGTGAATGAAACTATAATAGATAACACGATATCTGAGCCTGCAGTAACCCAGAGGACAGGGGAAAGGAGCATCAGCGAGATTCTCTATTCGCTTTCAAATGTATATGCGATGCTCGACAGGTATTACCTTTATGACATAGACAACGAAGAGATGGCTGAAAACCTGATATCAGCAATGGTGGCTTCCCTTGGAGACAGGTATTCCTACTACGTCAGGGAGGAAGACATGAGTGAATACCAGGATCAGTACATGGGAGAATATGTCGGGATAGGCACATATGTAACGAAGATGAATCCAATATATGCGGACTATGAGGATCCTGAAACATGGATGCTTGAGATAGTCTCCCCATTTCCCGGAGGACCTGCAGAGCGCGCAGGACTAAGGGCAAATGATCTTATCAGCCACATAAACGGAGAGAGCGTTTTTTCCCTGAATGCCACGGAAGCATCCCGCCTCTTAAGGGGAAAGGAAGGTGAGGATATGACACTGAGTGTCCATAGGGATGGAGTCTCTTTTGAGCTGACGCTCCAGCCTGAGCATGTAATCACACCAAACCTTGCATATGATGTGATCTATGATGATGTAGGATACCTGCATCTGTACACATTCAACGAAAGCAGCACGGAAAGCGCGGAAGAAGCAATCAGCGCACTGAAGAATGAAGGGATAAAAAGCCTGATAATTGATCTTAGGAATAATGGTGGCGGCACAGTGGACACCTGCCAGCAGATAACAGACATGTTCCTTTCTGATGGGATCATAGTAAGTGTGAAATTCAAGGAAAACAGCGGAATAGAAGACACAACGTACTATGCAGACAGATCCGTGGCCATAGATGAAGACATACCTATCGTAATCCTCATAAACGGCGGAACGGCAAGTGCAAGTGAGATAATGACTGCAGCGCTGAAGGAAAACGGAAGGGCTACTGTAATTGGAAGCCAGAGCTTTGGAAAGGGGATAATACAGAGCGTCATTCCCTACAATGGCGGTTATATATGCTTCACGGATGCAAACTACTATACTCCTGATGGTGAGAGCATACACGAAATCGGAATAACCCCTGACATCGAAATAGAGGAAAGGGAGTATACGGAAAAAGAGATGAAAGCTTATGAGAAACTTCTTGAAAGCGGAGTAATCAGTGAATTTATTGAGAGCCATCCGGGCTACAGCATTGAAAATGTGGAACTTTTTGCAGATGAGAATTCGGAAAGCGGTGTTCCAAGAGATATCCTGGAGCTCCTTATGAGAAATGAATACTATTATGAGCTTCCATATGATGAGCGCCCCGTAGTTATCACAGACTACGATGAAGTCCTGCAGGAAGCCCTGCTGTACCTGGGAAAGGAAATATGAGAGTCCTTCTTATAAAAAAAGCAAAGATTGACGGAAATCTATATGAGCTTTCAAAAAAAGAGGAGAACTACCTTAAAAATGTCCTCAGGATAGATAACGGCACTGTTTTCAAGGCAAAAGATGAGAAAGACGTATTCTATGATGCAATCCTGAATGACAGCATTCTGACACTTTCTGAAAGCTCAGAAGGCACATTCCTGGACACAATGCCATCTTTTGACGGACACTTCCAGAAAATTGAAGCATACCAGGCAAACCTTAAGGGAAAAAAGAATGAGAAAGTAGTCAGGGAAGCACAGGAAGCAGGATGCTCAAGCATTACATTCTTCTCCTCTTCATTCACACAGGTTGAAAGCTTCAGTTCCCATGATATCGAACGGCTTGATGCTGTAAGGAAGGAAGCTGTGCAGCAGTCCGGCGCAAAAGTCATGGAAATTAAATGCAATGAAAAGTTTGAGGAAGCATTAAAGAACGCTGAAGGAAGGATCCTTATTCTCCATCAGGATAAGAGAGGAGGGACAAAAAGCATCAAGGAAGCCCTTCTGGATATTCCTGAAGATGAGACAGTTTCAGTTTTCATAGGATCTGAAGGAGGGTTTTCTGATGATGAATGCCTGCTTGCTGAGTCCTATGGTGCAATTCCTGTCCTGCTTAAGACAAATATTCTGAGGGCTGAAACAGCTGCAATTTATGCTATATCCGCAATCCAGACACTCTTAAATGATTAAGTATAAGAAATTATTTCAAGATATATGCATATATGCCGTATTGCACATGTTAATATTTTAACAAACGCTACATATAGCGTTATACTTATTATTCCAGTTTTTATGTAAGTTACATATATATTAGGAATTATTTAAAATTTCAACATCTGTTCATTTTTGTGAAAAAGATGTGAAAAACTGCTTAAATCATTAAGTTTTTCCCCTTTTTCCACATATTAAAAACTTATATAACTTTTATTAAGAAATGATAACTATACAGCCAATTAATTATTTTTAATATAATAAGTTAGCATAATATCTAAATCTGTAAATAACAGAGCGTGAAATATAGCTGGACTGACTTTTCCACATACTTTTCACACCCATGTGGAAAACCTGTGGAAAACTCGTAAAAAACCATATATGGTGTAAAGAAAATCTTTCCTTCGGCAACTTAGGGAGCAGCTTATTTTTTGCAGTTTAAAATACTCTTTCATGCTATAATGATCCCATGTCTGTATATGGAATAGGAAACCCTCTAATAGATCTGCTTTGTTTCGTAAAAGATGAAGATATAAGGAATCTTTCACTCTTCAAGGGGACCATGAACCTTATTGATGAGGATAAAAGATCTGAAATAATAGAATACCTCAGGAAAAAGGAGATTAAATTCTCTCCAGGAGGATCATGCCCGAACACCATGGTAACACTTAAATGCCTTGGAATAGACACTACATTGGCAGGTGGCATCGGCGATGATGAAATGGGAGAAATGTATAAAAGAAGGCTCTCAGAGACAAAAGTGAATGATGAACTGGTAAAGAACAGTGCAGCAACTGGCACATCAATAATCCTGATTACAGAAGACAGGGAAAGGACTATGTGCACTTTCCTTGGAGCAAACAGGAATTTCGATGCACCGGATGTGAACCTTGAGAGTGCAAGAAAAGCTGACATATTCTATTTTACAGGCTATATGTGGGATACTGAGCCGCAGCAGAGAGCAATAAGGAAAGTGCTTGAAAAGAAGAAGGAATACGGTTTTACAGTTGCTTTTGATATCGCTGATCCGTTTGCAGTAGGAAGGTACAGGCAGAAATTTTTCGATCTTATCACTGAATATGTTGATATAGTATTTGCCAACAGTGAGGAAGCAAGATTCCTTATAGATAACTATGATGCATATGAATGCGCAAAAAGCATCGGAAAGCTCTGCCCTATCGCAGCCATTAAAAACGGGAAAAAAGGCTCTTTCATTTCAAAGGACAGGAAAATATATGAAATACCGCTGTATGGAAGTACAAAGCCAGTGGATACGACAGGAGCGGGAGACACATATGCGGCAGGTTTCCTTTATGGAATAGAAAAGGAATACAGCATAGAAGATTCAGGAAAAATCGCATCATACCTGGCTGGTGAAATCATAAGCCAGCTTGGTGCCCAGTTTGATGAAAACAAGAGCAGGGAGATCAGGAAATACCTGGAAGTTAATTTTCCAAGCTGATTCTTATTGACAATTATTATCAATAAATGTATCTTAATGATAACAATTATTGGTAACATTATGAAACAGGTGAGACAGACTTTACAGAAGGAAGTTACATACAATGCTATGATAAACTTTATGGGACATCCGACAGCAGAGGAAGTCTATGAATCTGTACATGAAAAGTTCCCGCATATATCTAAAGCTACAGTTTACAGGAACCTGAGCGCATTAGAAGAAAAAGGCATGATAAAACGCGTGCCAAAGCTGGGTTCCGGCTCAGACAGGTATGATAAGAACACACATCCCCATTTTCACGCAAAATGCAGGAACTGTGGTAAAATATTTGATGTAGCACTTCCATTGGAAGATGTAATGGGAAAAGCCAAAGTGATGGATGATGATGGATTTGCATTATCTTCCTATCAGCTTATTTTTGAAGGTATCTGCACTGATTGCAGATCAAAGGAGAAATAGAATGGAACTAAAAGGATCAAAGACTGAAAAGAATCTTCAGACTGCGTTTGCTGGTGAGAGCCAGGCAAGGAACAAGTACACCTACTATGCTTCAAAGGCAAAGAAGGAAGGATATGAGCAGATTGCTGCCATTTTCCTTGAAACAGCTGACAATGAAAAAGAGCACGCAAAGCTCTGGTTCAAGCTACTGCAGGAAGGTGGAGACATCCCATCAACAATGCAGAACCTGAAAGATGCAGCAGCTGGAGAGAACTACGAATGGACAGATATGTATGCTACATTCGCAAAGGAAGCTGAAGAAGAAGGATTCACAAAGATCGCAGCACTCTTCAAGGGAGTTGCAAAGATCGAGAAAGAGCATGAGGAGAGATACCTCGCACTTCTCAAGAATGTTGAAGGCGGACTCGTATTCAGCAGGGATGGAGAGATGATCTGGAAGTGCAGGAACTGCGGACACATCCATGTAGGAAAGGCAGCTCCTGGAGTATGCCCTGTATGTGCACATCCTCAGGCATATTTCGAGCTGGTCGGCAAGAACTACTAATTCATGCCTGATTATTATGGAGCTGTCGCATAAATCACTTTTGAGAATCGGCAGCATCCACTAATCAATCACAGAGCAGGACTTCGGTCCTGCTTTGTGCATTAAAGCAAGTGAAAGAATGCAGAATTTGGCCATCCGGGACAGAATCGCCCCTGGGCAATACCAGAATCAAATATGCATTGGGACCTCAGCTGGCCTGCTGTTCTATCCTGAACCAGAAAGGCGTTCCGGCCCTGCCATTTGCAAGCCGTATGGAATACCTGAGGGCATTGCCTGCCATGCATAGGAT
>CASFJV010000009.1 GCA_949295125.1 uncultured Spirochaetales bacterium | reverse complement strand
ATGGGTAAGTTCATGGTAATGCGTTGAGAAAAGCGTAATTGCTCCAAGCTTCTTGAGGTACTCAATTATCGCATATGCAATGCTCATGCCGTCTTCAGTGCTTGTACCTCTGCCAATCTCATCCATTATTATAAGGCTGTTTGCAGTGCTTGACCTGAGTATCTGGCTTGCCTCACTCATCTCAACAAGGAATGTGGACTCCCCCTTTGCAAGGTTATCCTGTGCTCCGACCCTGCAGAAAAGCTTGTCAAAAAGCGGGATATCAGCAGCCTTTGCAGGGACAAATGATCCCATGTGAGCCAGTATTGCGATTAATGCTATCTGTCTCAGGAATGTGCTCTTTCCAGCCATATTGGGACCTGTGACCAGGGCAAAACGGCCATTTTGTGAACTGAATCCATTTTCTATGAATTCGTTCTTTCCCATGAAGCTTTCCACAACTGCATGGCGGCCATCTACTATATCGAGCCTGTTTTCAAGATTGATTTTCGGCCTTGAGTAGTTCATGTCTATAGCAAGGTATGCAAGGGATGAATAGTAATCAAGGCGGCTGAGGATCCTTGCAACGCTTTCAATTCTTGTTGAAAGGGCCTGGCCTTCCCTTAAAAATTCACGGTATATCTCCTTTTCCCTGAATGCAGCATCGCTTGAAGCGCTGGTGATCTTCTCTTCTATTTCCAGAAGCTCTTCAGTTGTATATCTTTCCCCTCCGACAAGAGTCTGTTTCCTGATAAAGTATGATGGGACCCTGTCCACCTGCCCTTTTGGAACTTCAAGGTAATGCCCTATTATCCTGTTCTCGCCGCTTTTGAGTATTGTAAGTCCGCTTTTCTCCTTTTCTCGCTCGATATACTCGCTGAGGATAGTCGAACTTTCTGCAATGATTCTCCTATATCCGTCGAGCTCCGGATCAAATCCTGTAAGGATGATGGTTCCCTCATTGCTTATATTCGTGCATTCCCTGTTTATTGCACTCTTTATCCGTTCTGAAAAGTCGATCAGGGCATTGAAATCAATTAAATCGCTCTCTCTTGTGAGCTCCAGGTATTCCTGATGGTTTGCAAGAAGGGAGAACATGATATCGAGGGAATAAGAGAGCGCAATGAAATCCTTCGGAAGTGCTTTTAGCAGGCTTAGCCTTGATGAAAGGCGCTCAAGGTCACTTACTTCCTTTAAGTCTTTCCTTACCTGGGTCAGCTCCTCCCTCTTCATATAGAAATGCTCAACCCAGTCAAGGCGCCTGTTTATCTCATCAATATCTGAAAGCGGATTCAGTATCTCCTCCTTCAGCATTCTTGCCCCTGGGCTTGTCACGGTCCTGTTAATGGCCTTGAAAAGGGTGAATTCCCCTTTTTTCTCACGCATGCTTTCAACAAGTTCAAGACTCTTTATTGTTGCCGCGTTCATGTAAAGGTATTTCTGGCCTGTTATCCATTCAATGGATCTCAGCTGGGGAAGGCTGGACTTGACCATCTCATCCAGATACAGCAGCAAAGCGCTAATTGCCTCAAGGATAGGATCCTTTTCTGCAATCCTGAAGTCTGATAGCTCAATCTTTCCAAACTGCCTTACTATTTCCTTTTTTCCGCTTTTGATCGAAAAGTACCAGGAAGGAAGTTTTGTTATGATTGCCCCCTGTGCATCAAGTACGCCCCGCAGAGGCTTATCGAAAAAATAGAGGTCATCAGGAATCAGGATCTCCTTTGGCATTATCGTGCATAGCACATCCGAGAGTTCTGAATAGCCGCTGGATGATGGAATTTTCCTTATGAGGAAATCCCCGCTTGTTATGTCGGCATATGAGATGCTTATTTCCTTATTCCTAATGCTCAGGGAAAGGATATATGATTTCTCATCAGCATCAAGGTATTCCTCCTCAACAACAGTTGCCGGCGTATATATCTGTATGACTTTCCTATCTGCAATCTGCCTTGCATTCTCGCCGAGATTCATCTGCTCGCATATTGCAACCTTCTTGCCCTCTTCCAGAAGTCTTGCTATATAGTTCTTCGCTGCATGGTATGGAATGCCGCACATGGGAACAGAGCCCCTGTGCGTAAGGGTAAGATTGAGTAGCTTTGAAACTTCAAGGGCATCATCCTGGAACATTTCATAGAAGTCTCCAAGACGGAAGAAGAGCACCTTGTCCTGGTGCTCTCTCTTTATTTCATTGTACTGCCTCATCATTGGAGTCAGTTCTTCATTCTTATCTGCCATGACTAAATTTTTAATAAATACTTGTTGAAATTGCAAGAACCAGTTTCAGCCCTCCAGGAATTACGCCATCGTTATCCCATGCCCACGCCTGGTCTATGATCGTTGCATTCTTTACGATATAGAGGCCAAGAGGGAAGCCCGGGATACTCAGCCTGATTCCGGCTCCAAATGCAAAGTACCAGTCAAGGTTGCTGAAGCTTTGAAGCTCTTCAAGTGTTTCAGTTACCCCTGTTGCACTTGCAAATGCCTCAACATTGAGGATATCAAGCACTAAAGGATAGCTGAGCTCAATCTGGTTGTTCCAGAGGAATGAAAGATGCGTTACGGAGTCAAAACCACGACCGATATTCATGCCGTCAATGTAAAGCATTTCATATGTCGTAGCCCCTTCTGCTGCCTCGTACCACTTCCAGCCCTTATTATCCTTGTTCCAGAGCTGTGGGAGCATTGCATTGACACTGCTTGTTCCAGATAGCACAAGATGGCTTTCCCTTCCCTCGTCATTCGTAGAATGGAAAAGAGAGAGGTATGCACTTGCACTCAGGCCTACCCTGTTATAGTTGGAAAGCCCGAAAAGGATTCCTCCTGCATATGTGTATGAAGCGGAGATGACATAGCCCCTGGTGGTATTCTGGATCAAATCCCTTCCATCCCATGTAATTGAAAGGGAGAGCCTGTTTGAGAATCTCCATCCCTCATGGTATTCCCTGATCAGATCCTCATACGGATCATATTTTGAAGCATCGTATATGGCACGGTTGACTCCACGGGATAGGCCGCCTCCTATCGTGAGGTTTCCAGCATCACACTGGAATGTATATCCTGTGTTGTAGCCGACAGCAAAACGGTAGTAATCATATTCCATCAGGTATCCTGTGCTTGGATA
>CASFJV010000008.1 GCA_949295125.1 uncultured Spirochaetales bacterium | reverse complement strand
AGCTTGCCCGTAACGCCTCTTTGCGGCATATAGGACATGAAAAAGCCATCAAGCTCATCAATGCTTTCTATCATGAGAGAAAATATAAATAAAAACAGCTTTTATATAAATATCTATTCTGAAATTGCATTATTTGAACTGCATGGCTTTTAAACAGTGCATGATAAGTATATGAACTGCGTTTTTTTTGCATTATTCAGTCATTTTACAATTATTTAACACTATAAAATAACGGTTTATTGATAATAATTCTTTCCAGAGTAAGGCATTAGCAAAATCTTGATATTATGTGATCCAGATTGGCGTAAAACTGATAATTTAACAAAGATTTAACAACAGGATCACCATAAAGTTCACTTTTTATATCGATACTCATTGGCGTAAGGAGAAAAACAATGAAAAAAATTCTTTCAGTTTTAATCGTATCTTTATTAACAGCTGCAGCTGTTTTTGCACAGGGTGCAAACGACAGCGCTAACGCAACAGTAAGCACAGATGGTTCTACAAGTATGGAAAGCGTAATCCTTTCCCTTGCTGAAGTATATGAAGAAAATACAGGAGTGGTGGTAACATACAATCCGACAGGAAGCGGAAGCGGAATTACAGCAGTAAGCGAGGGAAGGGCAGACATCGGACTTTCTTCAAGGGCACTGCATGATGATGAGGTTGCATCAGGGCTTACAGGAACAACTGTAGCACTTGATGGAATTGCAATCATTGTAAACAATGCAAACCCGATCACAGACCTTACTGTTGACCAGATTGCAGCACTTTACAAGGGAGAGATCACAAACTGGTCTGAAGTAGGCGGAAATGATGAGCCAGTAGTCCTTATCGGAAGGGAAGCAGGAAGCGGCACAAGGGATGGTTTTGAGTCAATCACAGGAACAGAGGATGCATGCAAGTACAACCAGGAACTCACAAGCACAGGTGCAGTTATCACAGCAGTATCCTCAAATCCAAGCGCAATCGGATATGCATCCCTTTCTGCAGTAAGCGATCAGGTTAAGACACTCCTTGTAAACGGAGTTGCTCCAAGCGAAGAGACAGTCCTTTCCGGCGACTACAAGATCCAGAGGCCATTTGTATTCGTAACCAACAATGCAACTGAGCTTTCAGAAGCAGCCCAGGATTTCTTCAACTTCGCAATCAGCGCAGATGCATCCGATATCATTGCAGATGCTGGTGCTGTTCCACTTGTATAAGGATTGGTATTGATGAAGTTCAATGACTATGTTTCGGGTTACAGAGCTAACCCGAAACGTCTTTTTGAAGACGTAATTCACCTTATTTTCCTGATTCTGGGGCTCATTACAGTCGGCTGTGTTTTAATTATTACAGTCTATCTCATAATCAGCGGCCTGCCTGCAATAATTGAAATAGGGCCAGTGGATTTCCTTTTTGGAAAGAGATGGGCAAGTACTGCCAGCGAGCCCTCATACGGCATCCTCCCATTTATTTTAACGAGCATTTACGGAACAGCTGGCGCTATCATCATTGGTGTTCCAATCGGGTTTTTCGTTGCAGTATACCTTGCTAAGATGGCTCCAAAGAAGTTCAAGGAAGTCATGCAGCTCTGTATCGGTGTGCTTGCAGGCATTCCATCCGTAATCTATGGCCTTGTGGGCATGACAGTCCTTGTTCCTGCCATCAGGGTGATATTCAACGTTCCGGACGGAGCAAGCCTTCTGGCAGCTATCATAGTGCTTTCTATCATGATACTCCCTTCCGTAATCAATGTTTCTCTTTCTGCTATCGAGGCAGTTCCAAGGGAATATGAGGAGGCTTCTCTTTCTCTTGGTGCTACAAAGATCGAGACCTATTTCAAAGTTACGGTTCCCGCTGCGAAAAGCGGAATATTCACTGCTATAGTCCTTGGCATAGGAAGGGCAATAGGAGAGGCTATGGCAATCATGATGGTTGCCGGAAACGTAGCTAACATGCCGTCCCTCTTCAGCTCTGTAAGGTTCCTTACAACCGCAGTTGCAAGTGAGATGAGCTATTCTTCCGGCCTTCAGCGCCAGGCTCTGTTCTCAATAGCACTTGTCCTCTTCTTTTTCATCATGCTCATAAATGCAGTGCTGAATATCATCAAGACAAAGGGGGAAAAAATATGATTATCCCGCTATCGAACAAGAGGAAAGCATGGTGCACTGTGATGAAGGTGCTGTGTTACATATCACTTGCAATCGTTGTTGCCCTGACTGCTTTCATGCTGCTCTATGTGCTCTTTAAAGGCGTTCCAAACATTATAGAAAATCCAAGACTGCTTATAGAGACGCCGAGCGTAAGAAGGAATATAGACGGTATCCTGCCAGATATCATGAACACGATCTATGTGGTAATTGCAACACTTGTAATGGTTCTACCACTTGGAGTTGGAGCTGCAATCTACCTTACTGAATACGCAAAGAACAAGAGGGTTGTTGAAATCATTGAATTTGCCAGTGAAACCCTCTCAGGCATTCCATCAATTATATACGGACTTGTCGGAATGCTTCTATTTGTGCAGTTCCTTGGTTTTGGAACATCGCTGCTTGCTGGAAGTGCGACACTTGTTATCATGAACCTTCCTACGATCATGAGGACAACGGAAGAGGCACTCAAGACAGTTCCACAGAGCTACCGTGAAGGGGCTTTTGCCCTGGGAGCAGGAAAATGGAGGGTCATCAGGACTGTAGTCCTTCCAACATGCGTAAATGGAATCGTTACAGGATGCATCCTCACAATAGGAAGGATTCTTGGTGAGTCTGCAGCGCTTCTTTTCACTGCAGGACTTGCACACAGGCTGTATGGTTTTTTTGAGGGGCTTGCCAACAGCGGCGCAACGCTTACGGTTGCACTCTATGTCTATGCATCTGAAAGAGGGGACTTTGATATTGCATATGCAATTGCTGCGATCCTGATAGTGCTGACAGTCATCATCAACCTCATTACAAGCTATCTAGGAAGAATCATGAGAAGGAGAAACGGAGAGTGAGCAACATAATTGAAGCAAAGCACATGAATCTCTGGTATGGAGAGTCTCAGGCGCTTAAAGATATTAATCTGGATATTGAAGAGAAGAACATAACCGCGCTTATCGGTCCATCAGGATGTGGAAAGTCGACATTCCTGAGGACGCTGAACAGGATGAATGACCTCATCCCATCTGTTAAGATCACAGGAGAGATCCTCTATGAGGGGGAAGATATCTTTTCTCCGAAGGTTGACGTAAACGGGCTCAGAAGGGATATTGGAATGGTATTCCAGAAGGCAAATCCTTTCATGATGAGCATTTATGACAACATTGCATATGGGCCGAGAACTAATGGAATAAAGAACAAGGCAAAGCTTGACCAGATCGTTGAGGAAGCGCTGAGGAATGCCGCACTCTGGGATGAAGTCAAGGACAGGCTCAAAAAGAGCGCACTTGGACTTTCTGGCGGACAGCAGCAGAGGCTCTGCATTGCCCGTGCCCTGGCTGTAAAGCCTAAAGTCCTCCTGATGGATGAGCCTACAAGTGCACTTGATCCTATCAGCACAAGCAGGATAGAAGATTTAGCACTTTCCCTGAAAAAAGATTATACTATCGTTATTGTCACACATAACATGCAGCAGGCATTGAGAATAAGTGACAAGACGGCTTTCTTCCTCCTTGGCGAGCTGATCGAATTTGGTGAGACTGAGCAGATCTTCTCTAATCCAAGGGAAAAGAAGACGGAAGACTATATTACTGGACGTTTTGGTTGATAGGAGTTAATGATGAATTTCAATATAGATGAGCAGATTGCTTCATTAAATAGGGATGTTGTCAGGATGGCAAGCCTTTGTGAAAGGGCATTGGCTGTCGTGAAGGAAGGTGTCGACAATGACAAGACCGACTTAAGGTCTGTTAAGGCCCTCTCAGATGAGATAGAAAAGAGTGAGAGGGATATTGAGAGCTTCTGCATGCGCCTGCTTTTAAGGCAGCATCCGGTTGCAAGGGATTTAAGGAGTGTCAGCGCCACACTCAGGATCATCAATGACCTTGAGAGGATAGGCAACAACTCAGAAGACCTGGCAGAGGTTATGGATTATGTCGTCAATAAGAATATCCTGGTTGATATCAGGATCCCTGATATGATAGACGAAGTGAGGAGAATGCTGAAGACCAGCATTGATGCATACATAAGGCTTGATGAGAAGAAAGCACAGAGTGTGATCGATGCAGATGATGTTCTCGACGGGCTTTTTGTAAGCGCTAAGTCTGAGCTTGTGAACATGATCAAGACAAGTTTTGACGGAATAGAAGAAGCACCGGATGCACTTTTGGCTGCAAAGTACCTGGAGAGGATGGGTGATCACTGCGTAAACCTTTCCAAGCAGCTTATTTGGACGATATCTGGAGAGATAAACTGAATTATGATTTATATTCTTGAAGACGATGCAGCTATCCTCAAGCTTGTTGAATACACCCTTTCCTCAAATGGCTATAGCGTCAAGGCTTTCGACCGTCCCTCCCTTTTCTTTGAATCATTTTATAATGAAAAGCCGGAACTCGTCCTGCTTGATATCATGCTTCCTGAGATGAGCGGCCTTGATGTGCTGAAGAAAATAAGGTCACGGAGGGAATGTGATGATGTGATTGTCATTATGCTTACTGCAAAAAGCAGCGAATATGACAAGGTCCTTGGCCTTGATCTTGGAAGTGATGATTACATTTCAAAGCCATTTGGAATGATGGAACTTCTTGCAAGGGTGAAGGCAAACCTGAGAAGGGCTTCAAAAGGGAAGGAAGAGGCCAGCGATAAGCTCAGCTATGGTCCTATAACCATCGACGGGAAGGCACATACGGTGCTTGTGGATGGGAAGGAGGTCCAGATGACGCTCAAGGAGTATTCCCTCTTAAAGCTTCTTATGGAGAATGAGGGGATATGCCTTTCAAGGGACAGTATCCTCAACAGCGTATGGGGCTATGCATTTGATGGGGAGAACAGGACTGTTGATGTCCATGTAAGGCGCATCAGGGAAAAACTTGGGTCCTCTGGATCAATGATCCAGACAGTTGCTGGCGTTGGATACCGCTTTAAGAATAACAATTAAGAGTAATATTATGAAACTGAGAAATAAGCTTTACATATTTACGACGCTGATTGTTGTTGCATCTGTAATTCTTGCAGCAGCCTTTACTGTTAACCTGCTTTACAGGGGATATGAAAGGGGAATATCTGATGAGCTTGCTGCTACGCTCAGGCTTATAGACAGTGCTGACATCAGCTATGGTGATATCGATTTCGGCTCCAGGAGATTTACTGAGATCGCTCCTGATGGCACTGTCCTTTTTGATTCAATGGCTGATGAGGAAAGGATGGAAAACCACCTTGAGAGGCCTGAAGTGCAGGATGCTCTTGAGCACTCAGTAGGACTGGATGTCAGGAGGAGCAGCACACTCTTGAACAACATGTTCTATGTTGCCATCCTCTCCAGGGAAGGCAATATCCTCCGCCTAAGCGAAAACCAGAGCAGCATTTATTCATTTGTCCTTTCCTCAATTCCGTTCATCATAATAATTATCTGCATCATACTGCTAATCGTACTGCTGATTGCCCATAAGCTTTCAAAGAAGATTGTTGAGCCGATTAACAAGATAGACCTGGACAATCCGATAACGGATGATGAGATATATGAGGAGCTCAGTCCGCTGGTCAGGAGGATAGATGACCAGAAAAAGGAGATAAAAGAGCAGCTGAAGCAGATAGAAAGGGATAAGAGCGAGCTTGAGCTCATAGTGAAGAGCATGAAGGACGGGCTGATCCTTTCAAGGAAGAACGGTGAAATCCTCATGATAAACGATGCGGCAAAGATCCTCATGGGAAAGAACGCTTCGGAATCTTTCCATACACTGATAGAACTCAGCCGTGAAGACCTTTTCTTCTCTATCATGGAAAAGGGAAGCGCAAGCGGCAGGATCAGGATAAATGGAAGGACTGTTGAAGTCCATGCTGAGGAAGTTGATGGCCTTGGCTCTGCAATCCTCCTTTTTGATGTGTCTGAGCGTCTTGCACTTGAGATGAAGGAAAGGGAGTTCATACAGAATGTTTCCCATGAACTCAAGACTCCGCTTACAAGCATCAGCGGCTATTCTGAGCTTATAATGCTTGATAAGGTGGATAAGGACCATATAAAAGAGTTCTCAGGACAGATATACAGTGAGGCAAAAAGGCTTTACAGCCTGATTGAGGATATCATGGAAATAAGCAGGATGGACGAGGATACTGAAGTTGTCCTTAAGCCGGTTTCTGTGAATGAGATTGCAAAAGATGTGCTTGAAAGCATATCAAATCCCATTGTCAGCCTCAGGGAGAATGCAAATCTTACTGTAAATGGAAATTCCACCTTGATATTTGAGGCTCTTTATAACCTTGTTGACAACGCCATCAAGTATAACAGGAACTCAAATCCAATAGTTGTCGAGATAGACAGTGATGGATTTGCCGTCATAGATCAGGGAATTGGCCTTTCTCCATATGACAGGGAGAGGGTGTTTGACAGGTTCTACCGTGTGGATAAGTCAAGAAGCAGGGCAACTGGAGGCACAGGCCTTGGCCTGAGCATCGTTAAGAGTGTCGCAGAACGCCATAATGCCCACATTGAGATCTCAAGCACTCTTGGCGAGGGTACCACAATCAGCATGCACTTTAAAGCTAACTAGCCCTAATGGTTAATAATAACTATGGTTTCCGCTTTATTCCCTTTACGTTTTGACGTAAAATGTAAAACCGTAAAATTAAAATTTTAAGGAGCTTTTTATGGCAAATAGGGAAAGCGTGAAGCCATGGGATTTCCTTGATGAATTCCGTGGCAGGGAATTCAGCGGAAAATGGCCTACAGTCAAGGAGGCATTCCATATATCATGCATCCGTTATCCAAATAACGAATGTTTCAAAGTATTTACGCCTAAGTACATGGTATTCACATATGCTGAGGCAGAGAAAAAGATCAGGGAAGTTGCCAACTACCTTCTGAGCCAGGGGGTAAAGAAAGGCGATAAGATCGGAGTAAGCGGAAAGAACAGCCCGGAGTGGAGCATAGCATATCTTGGCATTATCTACGCTGGATGCATCGTTGTCCCTCTTGATATCCTTCTTAAGGACAGCGAGATGGAAACACTGATGAAATTCGGTGGAGTTTCAAGGCTTTTTATCGACAGCGACAGGATTTCAAAGATTGACAGTGATGGAAGTGTTGGCCTTGTTGAGAAGATATCTCTTGAGCCATCCGCAGACGGCTTTAAGTATGTTCTTGACCTTGATGGCCCTGAAGCAGAGGGCTTCAAGGCAGAAGGGGACGAAGTTGCTGCAATACTTTTCACATCCGGAACAACAGGAACTCCTAAGGGGGTAATGCTTACCAATAATAACCTCATTTCTGACTGCTATCTTGCACAGGGGAATATGACCATATACTCTACAGACGTCTTCTATGCAATTCTTCCAATACACCATGCATATACCATGCTTGCCGTATTCTTTGAATCTTTCAGCGTAGGCGCATGTACTGTTTTTGGAAAGAAACTTGTTGTCACCCAGATACTCAAGGAACTCAAGGAAGGTAAGGTAACCATGTTCCTTGCAGTCCCTATGCTCTTTAACAAGATGATAGGTGCCCTGATGGCAGGGGTAAGGAAAAAAGGAGTTCTGGTATATGGGCTCATCAAATTCCTCATGTCCATATCCGGTGCAATAAAGAAAGTATTCAAGGTCAACATTGGAAAGAAGATGTTCGGTTTCCTTCTTAAGAACCTTTCGCTTGAGAGCAACCGCATATGCATTTGCGGCGGCGGACCTCTTCCTGCTTCCACATTCAAGATGTTCAACCAGCTTGGGATTGACTTTGTCCAGGGCTATGGGTTGACTGAGACAAGCCCTATTACCCACCTCAATCCTACATATGCATATATCGAGAGCAGTGTTGGAAAATCAATTCCTGGGTGTGAAGTCAAGATCGTTGATCCAGATGAAGATGGAAACGGAGTCATTTACATCAAGGGACCAATGGTGATGAAGGGCTACTATAACAATGAAGAGGCAACGAGGGAAGTGCTGAGCCAGGATGGATGGCTTAATACTGGAGATGTCGGACACGAGGATGCAAACCATTACCTCTATCTTACGGGAAGGGCAAAGAGCATTATCGTCACTGACGGCGGAAAGAATGTATTCCCAGAGGAAATTGAAGACCATTTCCAGCTCTATGATGAGATAGATCAGATCTGCATTATCGGATACCTTACAAACAGGGAGACAAAGGCAGAAGGAATAAGGGCAATTGTCTATCCAAGCGCAAATGCAAAGAAAACCTATCCGACAGAAGATGCCCTGAAGGCAAGGATGAATGAAATCATCAGTGAAGTGAACAAGGAACTTCAGAGCTACAAGAAGATAACACGCCTTGATATCTCAAGCGAAGCTCTTCCGATGACAAGCACTAAAAAGATTAAGAGAAACGAAGTTGCAAAGATATTTAAAGACTGAGTTTTTACGGCCTCAGAGCAATCTGGGGCTTTCCTTTTTTTTTCATATGATGCCCATCATAGATTCTACACTTATATCCTAAAAAGGTTACTTTATTACTTTTACTTTTTTACGTAAAATGTAAAACCGTAAAAATAAAATTGAGAGGAATGATTTATGGCAAAGAAAGAGATTGGCAGTGCATGGGATTTCCTGGATGAATTCCGCGGAAAGGAATTTGAAGGGAAATGGCCTACAGTGAAAGAGGCTTTCCATATTACATGCATCCGCTATCCAGATAACGAATGTTTCAAGGCTTTCTCCCCGAAGTACACTTGCATGACTTACAGGGAAGCTGAAAGGAAGATAAGGAATGTTGCAAATTACCTTCTTAGCGAGGGGGTTGGCAAAGGGGAGAAAATCGCAGTAAGCGGAAAGAACAGCCCGGAATGGGCCATTGCATATTTCGGCATTCTTTATGCTGGCTGCACCGTTGTTCCTCTTGATATCAGCATGAAAGACAGTGAGATGGAAACGCTGATGAAGTTCGGTGATGTCACAAGGCTTTTCATTGACAGTGACAGGATTTCAAATATAGGCAGTGATGGAAATGCTGCTCTGGCTGAGAAGATATCCCTTGAGCCATGCGATGGCTATAAGTATGTCCTTGATCTTGATGGGCCGGAGAGGGAAGGCTATAAGGCAGAGCCTTCAGATGTGGCTGCAATTCTTTTCACATCAGGCACAACGGGAATTCCAAAAGGTGTCATGCTCACAAATGAGAATCTTGTAGCAGACTGCTATCTTGCTCAGGGAAATATCACTTTCTATCCAAGTGATGTCTTCTATGCAATCCTTCCGATTCACCATGCATATACAATGCTTGCTGTCCTTTATGAAGCATTCAGTGTCGGTGCCTGCACAGTGTTTGGAAAGAAACTTGTCATTTCCCAGATTCTTAAGGAGCTGAAAGAAGGAAAGGTTACAATATTCCTTGCAGTTCCGATGCTTTTCAATAAGATGATAGGAGCCCTCATGACAGGAGTAAGGAAGAAAGGAGCCTTTGTCTATGCCATCATCAAGGCCCTGATGGCTGTCTCCGGCGCAATAAAGAAAGCTTTCAACGTGAACGTTGGAAAGAAGATGTTCGGCTTTCTCCTAAGGCAGCTTTCTCTTGAGAATATCAGGATATGCATCTGCGGGGGAGGACCCCTTCCTGCATCAACATTCAGGATGTTCAATCAGCTTGGCGTTGACTTTGTGCAGGGCTACGGTCTTACAGAAACAAGTCCCGTCACCCATCTCAATCCTACATATGCATACATTGAAAGCAGTGTTGGAAAAGCAATTCCTGAGTGTAATGTAAAAATTGTAGATCCGGATTCGGAAGGAAATGGTGTAATTTATATAAAAGGCCCTATGGTCATGAAAGGCTATTACAAGAATGATGAGGCAACAAGGCTTGTTTTAAATGATGGCTGGCTCAACACAGGAGATGTCGGGCATGAGGATGCAAACCATTACCTCTATCTCACAGGAAGGGCCAAGAGCGTTATTGTTACCGAAGGCGGAAAGAATGTTTTCCCTGAGGAGATTGAGGATCATTTCCAGCTTTATGATGAGATAGAGCAGATATGCATTATCGGTTACCTGATCAATAAGGAGACGAAATCTGAAGGGGTAAGGGCCATTGTATATCCCAGTGAGAGCGCAAGGAAAAAGTACACAGGTAAAGACAGCCTTGAAAGGAGGCTTAATGAGATTATCACAGAGGTGAACAGGGATCTTCAGAGCTATAAGAAGATCACCCGCCTTGATATTTCAGAAAATCCTCTTCCAATGACAAGCACAAAGAAAATAAAGAGGAATGAAGTCGTTGAAGAGTTTGCCGATTGAGCTTGGTGGCAGGACCTTTACTTAAGTCTTTTTCTATTGTATGTTTTTGCTATGGAACTTAAGAGTTATCAAAGAGCGTTTCTGCGCTCACACGCACAGGCACTTGACCCTGTTGTGTCTGTTGGAAAGGATGGCATAAGCGAGAGTGTGGTTCTTGCACTGGATGAGGCACTCACATGCCATGAACTTGTGAAAGTCAGATTTCAGTCATTCAAGGATGAGATAAAGGAGCTTTCAATAGAACTTGAGAAGAAGACTAAGTCTACAATTGTAGCCACTACTGGTTTTACTACAGTCTTCTTCCGTCAGGATCCGAAAGATCCTGATAGGATTTATAAGCTTTGACTTGCCTTTCGGAAAAAAAAGATGCATCCATTGCCTCAGGTGAGGAAGTGGATGCATTTTTTATATGCTATCAGCTGTGCTCAAGCTTTAGTGTCCTTGTCGTGATATCACAGACGCTCTCAGGACCGTAGTACTGTATTGCTCCAGGATATGTGAAGCATGTCTTTTCAGCCCACTCAGCTCTCCTCGATGCAAAATACCTGAAAGGCTTTCCCTCTAGATCCACAAGGGCTTTCCTTATAACGGGCTTTTTCTCTCCATGCCTCTGCTCAAGATTGAACATCTTGACAATCGGCATTCCGCCAGCCTTCCATTTAGTAGCCGGCTTTGAAAGGTTTGAAATAACGGAGATGTATCCTGTGTAGCCGCCGCGGATGAGCATGAATGCATTGTAGCCGAGGCTGTAGCAGTAGTCAGCATCAAAATTTGATGGGAATGCGCAGCGTCCCTCATATCCGAAGAAGTGGTTTAGGGCACTGAATTTCCCTTTGTACTCTCCGCTTTCCTTAAGCTTTCTGAGCTTTCTTTCAACGATTGAGATAATAAGCTTTTCCGTTTCAATCCTTGATACCTGGACATTACCATGCGGATCCCTGTCCATCAGAAGCTGCTTTTCGATATCAAGAGGAAGGATGGAGAAGACTTTAAAGCTCTCTTTAGACAGCTTTTTCTCCATGAATGAGTATTTTTCTTCCCATGATTCAAGGCCGTTGAATTCCTTCTCATTAAGTGCCATCACATCGTTGAGCTCACTGATGAGTTTCTTGACTTCAGGAACAAATTCAATCAGGCCTTCGGGAATGATCACAACTCCGAAATTATCTCCATTAGCGCTTCTCTTCACTACGCTGGAAACCACCTGGTCAGCAATGTCTTCCAGGCTCATTTCCTTCTGCTCAACCTCTTCTGATATGAAGCAGAGGTTAGGCTGGGTTTCAAGTGCGCATTCAAGTGCGATATGGCTGGCGCTTCTTCCCATGACACGGATGAAATGCCAGTATTTCTTTGCACTGTTTGCATCCCTTTCTATGTTTCCAATGAGTTCTGAATATGTTTTCGTTGCAGTGTCAAAACCGAATGAGATCTCAATTACGTCGTTCTTCAGATCCCCATCAATTGTCTTAGGGCATCCTATAACCTGGCATCCGGATCCATGAGCCTTGAAGTATTCTGCAAGAATGGCTGCGTTAGTGTTGGAATCGTCCCCTCCAATAATGACGATGGCATTAAGACCATGCTTTTCTGCCACTTTCATGGCAATCTTAAACTGATCTGCAGTCTCAAGCTTTGTCCTTCCGGATCCGATAATGTCAAATCCTCCAGTATTGCGGTATTCATCAATATATTCATCGGTGAATTCGATATAATCGTCTTCCAGAAGCCCGCTTGGCCCTTTCCTGAACCCAAGGAGTGTGTTTTCCCTGTTTGCTTTCTTCAGTGCATCGTAGAGCCCTGTTATTACATTGTGCCCTCCGGGAGCCTGGCCGCCGGAAAGGATGACTCCTGCTTTGATCCTTCCTTCTTTAGCGCATTGTTCTCCAATGGCAAAGCTTACTTCCCTCATCCCGTACGTGTATGGGAAAAGTTCCTTTATTTTCTGCTGATCAGATACTGATTCTGTTGCTTCCCCTTCAACAGCTACGATAGCTGAGATGTCCTTTTTCAAAATTTCAGGCAGTTTTGGCTGATATTTATAGCGCTCTTTCTGTAATGGTGATAATTCCATCGCCTTCCTCCATTTTATTCTACAGATATTCTATTAGTTTACATTCCTAAAGGCAACAATGAACGAAATAATCCGGATTATCTTTTTATTTCAATGATTGTTTATTTTTCCCTATTGTGATTATCTAGAGACATGTTTTCGATACTTGTGGATGCAGACAGCCTTCCGGTAAGGGAGAGGGCTGTTATACTGAAGAGAGCCTATAAGGAAGACCTGGTTGCCGTATTTGTGGCAGACCGTCCGCTTGGCGACGTTCTTGATATGATAAAAGAGCACAAGGCTAAGCTCAGAAGCCCATATAAGGATATCCTGGATAAAACAGAGAGAAGGAAGATCTGTTCAACCATCAGCATGATTGTCGTGGAAAAAGGGGAGAACAGTGCAGATGACAGGATTGCAGCTCTGGCAAAGGAGGGGGATATTGTAATAACACACGATGTTCCTCTTTCTGAGAGATGCATATCAAAAGGGGCTGTAGCCATTGATGACAGGGGAAATGTGTATACTGCTGAGAACATAAGGACGAGGCTCAGTGAAAGGAACTACATGAAGGACTTAAGGGAAATGGGCATCAATATTGAGAAGCAGAAAAGGATAGGGGACAGGGAACTTTCTGATTTTTCCAATTCTTTTGATTCTCTGATTGCAAAGGCGAAAAAAAACACCGACTAGCTACAGTTGATTTTGGATTTCTGGGGTAGTATGGCATTACCGTAGCTAGATCGGCAGAAATAATAGAAACTGCAAATAATATAACAATACAACAATGGAAATACAATGAAGAATACACTATGTTTCCATGAAGATTCCATGTAAGGAATATGCAGCTTCTACACTATGATTATAATAAACTAAGATATTTTTATGCAAGTATAATTTTTAACTGTTAAAATGTGGATGATTTAAGCTTCAGTTCAGTTTTCCAGAAATGGCCAGTCTATAATCATCATGTAACTCAGATATAAAAATGGGGCATATAGCCCCATCTATCAGAAATCTGCATTCTTAACATATCTTGGATATGGTATGACATCACGGATATTTGATACTCCGGTAACGTACTGGACAACACGCTCAAAGCCGAGTCCGAACCCTGCGTGAGGAGCAGTTCCATACTTCCTGAGCTCAAGATACCACCAGTAATCCTTCTCATTCAGGCCAAGCTCTTTCATCCTTTCCAGAAGAACGTCATAGCGGTATTCCCTTTCGCTTCCTCCTATGATCTCTCCAAGCCTTGGAGCAAGCACATCCATTCCCCTTACAGTCTTTCCATCTTCATTCATTTTCATGTAGAAGGCCTTTATTTCTTTTGGATAGTCTGTAACGATGACCGGACGCTTTGCAACCTGTTCTGTCAGATACCTTTCATGTTCGCTCTGGATATCAGAACCCCAGTGAACAGGATAGTCGAATCTGGAATTTTCCTTTTCAAGGATCTTTATTGCATCAGTGTATGTCATGTGCTCAAAAGGGGAGTTAATGACATGCTCAAGTGTTTCAATGACGCCTTTTTCCACAAAGCTGTTGAAAAATTCCATATCCTCACCGTTCTTGTCGAGTACAGCCTTGAATATGTATTTCAGGAAGCTTTCAGCAACTTCCATATCTCCATAAAGATCGCAGAAAGCCATCTCCGGCTCAACCATCCAGAATTCAGCAAGGTGACGTGTTGTATTGCTGTTCTCTGCACGGAATGTAGGACCGAATGTGTAGATATTCTTCATTGCCATTGCATATGTCTCTCCAGAAAGCTGTCCGGAGACTGTGAGCTTAGCCATGCGGCCGAAGAAATCCTTGCCGTAATCCACCTTGCCATCCTCTGTCCTTGGAACATTCTCGAGATCAAGTGTTGTCACCTGGAACATCTCTCCAGCACCCTCACAGTCACTGGCTGTAATGATTGGAGTGTTCACATAGACAAAACCATTTTCCTGGAAGAAAGAATGGATAGCATATGCCATCGTATTCCTTACCCTTGTCACAGCTCCAAAGAGGTTTGTCCTGGCTCTTAAGTGAGCCTTTTCCCTCAGGAACTCAACTGTATGCCTTTTCTTCTGAAGAGGGTAATCGCTTGGGCATTCCCCGATGAGCGTGATATCCTCACAAGCCATCTCAACTCCCTGCTCACCACCTTCGCTCTTGACTATTTTCCCTTCAGCGGAAATTGCGCATCCTGTTGTGATGGAATCAAGGATGCTGAGGTTCCTGAATTCTGATTTATCTATTACAAGCTGAAGCCCCTTCAGGCATGAACCGTCATTCAGTTCAAGGAAAGTTACGTTTTTCCCATCCCTTTTGGTCCTGACCCAGCCTTCAGCCTTTATGAGTGCGTCGCTTGGTTCCATATTGCGGATAGCATTAATCCTTTCTTTCATTTCACTTCTCCCTTAAAACGTTATTTGAGAATGTACCATTAGATGGTAATTTGTGCAATAACGAAGTAATGGTTAATATTTACTACCCGTTTTTCCATGATTATTAATACTCAAATTAACTTCTGTTCCTGCAATACAAATTGCGGCATCTGTCTATTTTTTATAAAATGTTTAAAAACTGTTAAGGGGGATCTTATTTGATTCATTACCTAGTCCTATCTTCAGGAAGCTGCGGCAACAGCTATGCTTTCTATGATGGAAAAGACACGATAATAATAGACCAGGGCATGACATATACAGGGTTTGAAAAACGCCTTGTAAAATATGGAATCCCGACTAGCAGCGTCCGCGCAATACTGCTGACGCATCTACATCCTGATCACAGCAAAGGTGTTGGCGTGACCTGCAGGAAACTGGATATTCCTGTTTATCTTTCAATGGTTTCGTTAGCATCATCTGCATCCCTTATAGACAAGCTCAGGATAAGCAGGCAAAGCATCAGGCCTTTCAGCCATGGCGATGAAATAAGCATTGGTTCTTTCATCATTAGAACCGGACGCACTTACCATGACTGTCCTGGCTCTTCCTTTTACAGCTTCATAAATGGAAAGCATAAGGTTTTCCTGATGACTGATACCGGCCAGATTCCGTTTGATGCACATGAAGCTGCAGAGGATGCGGACCTCATGTTTGTGGAAAGCAATTATGATCTTGATATGCTGAGGAACGGGCCATATCCAAAGAAGCTTCAGAGCAGGATAACTGGCGGCTATGGACATCTGTCAAATGATCAGGCTGCATTTTTCCTTAAAAGCCATGCAAAGAGGAAAAGCAGGGTCTACCTGATCCATTTAAGTGAAAACAACAACAGGAGTGAGATTGTAAGGGATCTCATGGCAAGAGAGATAGAAAGTGGAATATTTGTCCACGTCTGTGAAAGAGGTGAAAGTTACGAGGGAGTGCTAGATGAGTAAGGAAAAGAAGAAAAAAGAGAAGAAAAAGATAATCAGTGAGAAGGTCTGCAGAAGCATAAAAAGGCCTGACGGGCTTAAGATGAAATTCATGACGGAATATACTTTCAGGAATTTCTATGAAGTGATTGAGTCACGTTATTCCAGGAAGACGATGTATAAGGTATTCAGGTCAGATGAGAGCATGAGCTACGGACAGTTCGCCCACTCTGTAAGGAGCACTGCAACTTACCTTATAGGCATGGGATTCAAAAAAGGGGATAAGATCGCAATTATGGCTGAAAGCTGCCCGAACTGGATGGTTGGCTATGTGGCAATAACATCGATTGGCCTTATCTCTGTGCCGATCCTCCCTGATTTTTCCCTTCTTGAGGCTGAGGGGATCATAAGGCACAGCGGTGCAAAAGGAATCCTGATCAACCAGAAACAGTATTCGAAGATCAAGAGCGTGATAGATTCAGAAGGCATTGAACTCTTCAGGATAGAAGACATGTTCCATCTGCCAAGGAATATCATTATAGAAAGTGATAAGGCTTTTTCTGTGACACCTGGCTTAGGAATGACAAATGCGAAGATAGACCAGAAGGCACTCGATTCCATGATCCCTTCAGAAGAGGATATTGCTTCAATCATATATACAAGCGGAACGACAGGTGCAAGCAAGGGTGTAGTGCTGACACATAAGAATTTCCTCAGGTGCGCTGACCTGAATACCGATGTCTATGTGAAGGTAAATGCAGGGGAGAAGGTGCTTTCGATCCTTCCGATGAGCCATGTATACGAATTCACAATTGGACAGCTCCTTACCCTTTTGCAGGGTATGGAGATCACTTTCCTTGGAAAGCCGCCAGCAGTTTCTGTCCTTCTTCCAGCACTTGAGGAGGTAAGGCCCCATGTAATGCTCACTGTTCCTCTCCTGATAGAAAAGGTGTACCGCTCTGCTGTTTCGCCAGTTGTTGAGAAAAATGAGAAGATCAGGAAGCTGCTGAGATATCCAGTTATAGGATCTTTTGTTTACCGTACAATTGGAAAGAAGATCCTCGCGACATTTGGCCACAGGCTGAAATTCTTCGGCATTGGAGGAGCTCCGCTTGATAAGGAAGTTGAGTATTTCCTTTTCAGGGCAAGATTCCCATATGCTCTTGGATATGGCCTGACGGAAACAAGCCCGCTTATTGCCGGATGTGGCCCCAAAAAGAGCATGCATAAGCCTACTTTCGTTGGAAAAGTTGTGGAAGATGATGAAGTGATCATCGATAACAGGAACAGCGAAGGGGTAGGAGAAATCCTTGTAAAGGGACCGAATGTTATGGTCGGCTATTATATGAGGGATGACCTGAACAGCGAAGTATTCACATCCGATGGCTATTTCAGGACAGGTGATCTTGGCCTTATAGACAGCAGGGGAAGGCTTGCAATTAAGGGCAGGTGCAAGACAATGATCCTTGGGCCAGCAGGAGAGAATATATATCCAGAATCTATTGAGAGCCTCATAAACAGCCAGGAATTCGTAGAAGAATCACTTGTTGTTCCAACCGATGCAGGACTTATGGCCCTCATCAAGATAGATATCGACCTTATGAGCAGGAAGCTCAAGATAGATGTTGCTGAAGCAAAGAAAGAAGCTGAGAAGTATGTAAAGGAGCTCAGGAAGACTGTCAACGGGCAGCTTTCAGCATACTCACGCCTTAATGATACTGAACTTCAGAATGAGCCATTTGAGAGGACGCCATCACAGAAGATCAAGCGTTTCCTTTATCCGAAGAAAAAGAAAGATAAGGCGGATGGGGAGAAAAAATGATGATCCAGGAGATCCATGCATCATTGCATGGGTCTTTTTTTGACATATTCACTTAAAGCAACTGAAAAAAACGGAATAATTTCCTATAATCCTTGCTATGAGAGAATCACAGGATTTAAGAATTAAGAAGATAGAGAGCTTGAAGACGCCGAGGGAGGTTGCTTCAATGATTCCTCTTTCAGATGCGGACATGGACAGGATCTTATCTTTCCGAAGCCAGGTCAATGATATCATAATGGGAAGGGACAGCAGGCTTCTTGCAATAGTCGGGCCATGCAGCATCCATGATCCAAAGAGCGCTATAGAGTATGCACATAAGCTTAAGAAGCTGAGTGACGAGCTGAAGGACCATTTCTTCATCGTCATGAGGACATATTTTGAGAAACCGAGGACCAACCTTGGATGGAAAGGGCTTATCCTTGATCCTGATATGGATGGCTCAGGCGATATCGGGAAGGGCATCATGGTAGCCAGGAAGCTCCTTATAGATATAACGGAGATCGGTCTTCCTGTAGGCTGTGAAGTGCTTGATCCCATTATTCCCCAGTACATAGATGAAATCATGAGCTGGTCGAGCATCGGAGCACGCACTACTGAGAGCCAGACACACAGGAATCTTGCTTCAGGACTTTCTGTTGCAGTTGGATTCAAGAACGGTACAAGCGGGGATCTGATGAGTGCAATAAATGCTATAAAGAGCGCATCAAGCGAGGCATCATTCATTGGTATAAACAAGGATGGGCTGAGTGCAGTTTACAGGACAACCGGAAATGATGCAGGACACCTTATCCTCAGGGGCGGGGAAGACGGTCCTAATTACTATGAGGATGAGGTTGAGCATGCTGTTGAGCTTTTAAGGAAGATGGGGCTGAATGAATCGCTTATCATAGACTGTTCCCATGCAAACAGCAGAAAGAATTACACAAGGCAGAAAAGGGTGCTGAGAAACGTAATAGACCAGGTGGTATGGGGAAACCACAATATCAAGGGATTCATGCTAGAGTCAAATCTGTTTGAGGGCTCACAGAAGATTCCTGAAAATAAGAAGGATTTGAAATATGGGGTTTCCGTAACTGATGCCTGCATCGGATGGGATGAGACAGAAAGGATTCTCAGAAATGCCGCATCGCTGATGATAGAGGCAGAAAAAGCAGGCGGAAAACTGGAGGTTTTATGAGAGTGCTTACATATCTAGCAGAAGGGTTTGAGGAAGCTGAGGCCATCATTCCTGTCGATCTTTTCAGGCGTGCCGGATTTGATGTGACTGTTTCAAGCATTGATGATGAGAAGGCAGTCAGAAGCAGCCATGGCGTAAATGTCATTGCTGATAAGACGATGGGGGAAACGGAAGGAGAGGATTATGATATCGTATTCCTTCCTGGAGGAATGCCTGGCGCTCTGAACCTCTCTCAGTCAATTGGCGTAAACATGAGGATTATTAAGATGGCGGGGCAGGGGAAGATAGTTTCTGCTATATGTGCTTCTCCTGCTGTGGTTCTTGCAAATGCCGGTCTTCTGGATGGAAAGAAGGCGACATGCTTTCCCGGAACAGAGAAATATACGGATAAAAAGGATTTCCTTGCTGACGGTGTAGTTGTTGACGGCAATATTGTGACAGCGAAAAGTGCCTCATTTGCTTTTGACCTAGCACTGGCTGTGATAGAACTTGCAGAGTCAAAAGAAAAGGCAGATGCCATACGCTCTGCCCTCTACTACAGCTTTTAGGCTGTTACTGTAAGTCCGGTAGCTTTCTTATTCCTATCCAGGGTCAGGAATGTCTTATTCATGAACTCTGAATAGAAGCTCTTGTTGCCTTCCATCCTGATTTCTGTCGAGATCGGAAGGTAGACGAGTTCGATGAACTCATTCAGCGCTTTCCTGAAATCGAGCTTCCTTCCAAATGTCTCACTCTGATATCTCCTGTAACACTCAACAAGTGCGTATACAGATGGGATCTCTTCTTTCTTGAATACCCCTTTGGTCTTCTTTTCAATCAGAAATTCATTGAATCTTTTCATCACAACAAAACTCCAAAATCTAAGATAACCTCTTTTGTCAACGTGAATATACAAACTTTGATTCCCTTTGGTCAAGACCTTTTGGAAAAAATTTAATATGATCGCGTTAACTCTTTGTTAAATAAAAATTTAGGGTATAGAAAAATATCAGTTTTTCTCTTTTAGGAGGTCTCTTATCTCTTCCAGGAGGATAATATCCGCACTTTTTGCCGGCGCTGCTTTTGGTGCTGCTTCCTCTTCCTTTTTTGTCATGTCCTTGAGCCTGTTGATTCCCTTTACGATGAAGAAAACAACAACTGCGATAATAAGGAAATTGAGAATTGCATTGATAAGTGCTCCGTAGCGTATTGCAACTTCTGCTGCATTCTCTGTTGCCGGCTTGAGAACGACCCTCATTTCTGAGAAATCAACACCACCTGTTAGAAGTCCGACTACTGGCATTATGATATCATTAACAACGCTGTTTGTTATGGCTGTGAATGCTGCACCTATAATTACACCAACAGCCAGGTCTATAACATTGCCGCGTGCAATGAATTTCTTGAATTCGCTGAAAACTTTTCCCTTCATTATTAACTCCGTATCTTGTTTTAAACTTGGTAATTTATATATATTATCTAGGATATTATCAAGAGGAAAGGATTTATGGAATTTGTTGAAGGATATAAGAGCCTTTTGAATCCGAAGGATACGGAAAAGGCAATCAAGCTTGTAAAAGACACTTTTGAGAAGGAACTTGCATCATCTTTAAGGCTTACACGCCTTACAAGTCCGATATTCGTTGCAGCTGGCAGCGGAATCAATGATGACCTGAACGGAGTTGAAAAGCCGGTTAGTTTCTCTGTCTCTGCCCTGGGAGGGAAGAAGATGGAGATAGTCCAGTCACTTGCAAAGTGGAAAAGGATGGCTTTAGCTGACTATAATTATCCTGCAGGGAGGGGAATCTATACTGACATGAATGCCCTGCGCCCGGATGATACGGTGGATGCAATCCATTCTGTCTATGTTGACCAGTGGGACTGGGAAAAAGTGATTGAAGAAAAAGAGAGGAATCTTGATACACTCATAAAGACAGTCAGGGATATATACAGCGCAATAAAAAGAACCAGTTTCATGCTCTCTGAAACGTATTCTGTCCTTGAGGACTATCTTCCGGAGGAAATCAGATTCATGCATTCTGAAGAGCTTGAGGAGAAATATCCGGATCTTACGCCTCAGGAGAGGGAAAGGGAAGCTGCAAGGGAATATGGGGCAGTATTCATCATCGGAATCGGTTATCCACTGAAAAATGGAGTTCCGCACTCACTCAGGGCTCCGGACTATGATGACTGGTCAACAGAGACTGCTGGTGGCTATCATGGGCTCAATGGGGACATCATCGTATATGACAGGGTCCGTGGTGATTCCCTTGAGCTTTCAAGCATGGGTGTAAGGGTAAACAGGGAGGCCCTGATCAGGCAGCTTGAGATGAAGAACCTCAATGAGAGGAAGGAGCTTTACTGGCATAAGAGGCTTCTTAACGGAGAATATCCTGAGGTCATTGGTGGAGGAATCGGTCAGTCAAGGCTATGCATGCTGCTTCTCCATAAATGCCATATCGGAGAAGTTCAGGCATCGGTTTGGAAAGATGAGACAAGAATGGAAGCAAAAGAGAAGGGAATTTACCTGATATAGCTTGAAGCCGTCCGCTTAAGGGCGGTTTTTTTTATGCTTTAATCCTAAAAATTTGGCAATAAAAAAGACTCCATATTTCAGGAGTCTGTCTGCGGCCGAGAGAACTCGAATCTCCAAGCCCTTTCAAGCACTAGCACCTCAAGCTAGCGTGTCTACCAATTCCACC
>CASFJV010000007.1 GCA_949295125.1 uncultured Spirochaetales bacterium | reverse complement strand
GGAGAAGGAAGGGCCGGCTGAGGCCGAGAAGCTTCTGGCGGGGCTGGGCCTTGATGATGGAATTGTCACTCGTATTTCCTTCCTTGTGGGACATCATCACACATACACTGGTGTCGACGGGATAGACTGGCAGATCCTGCTCGAGGCTGATTTCATCGTCAATGCGCTTGAGGACGGGATGCCCGTACAGGCTCTGGAGTCTGGTCTTGAGAGGATCTTCAGGACGGAGACAGGAAAGGGGATATTCAGGACCATGTACAGCCTGTAGCAAGCCGATGCACCTGTGCCGGGAGTTCCTTAACACGAAGATTTCACTTCAGAGCAGAGAAGATCGATCAGATGATAGCTTTTGTGCTAATAAGACCTAAGGCGTAGGACTTGTTGGCTGATTGTGAACTATGGATTACATCATATATATGAAAGAGGTCTTGCAGACTGAGCGGTTTGCTTTCATATCACTTAAAGAGAACATAAGCATCCTAACCCTGCAGGGAAAGCTGATACTTACAATATTTGCAGGGTTGTTCAGTTTGAAAGGGAATGCACATTGCAGTGACAGGCAGAAGGCATAGCCATTGCTCTTTTGGAGGCAGGTAATATCACAGCAAGGATTGCTCAGAAGAAGCTTGGGATGACACCTGCTTTTTTCAGGAAAATAAAAGAGAGCTTTCCTAAAAGCTTGTTTCATGTTACATTATAGTCAGGTCGGACACCAAGCCGAACAGGGGCGAGTCCCCGCCATAAGCCGGAGGAAGCCTTCGGCATTTTTTGTTAAAGGGGATTTGGGTTGTCTGTACTGTCTATCCACATAGATGAGAGTGGTAATCTTAACCTTACTAATAAGCAGAATCCCGAATACTGCATAGCCATGGTTTTTCACAATCAAGATGATGATATCTCTTCCGAAATATCTTTCCTTGATGAGAAATTAGCCAAGATAGGTTGGTCAGCACCGTTTGTGCATACTATGCCTCTGATAAGGCAGGATAAACCCTTTGAGACAAAGGAAGGCTCAGAGAGGAAAAGAACCAAAAAAACTATCTGCTGTTCGCTTATCCCAAGAATGTGCAGGAGGATCTGGCTCCCGAGCAGCGTAAGATTCTTCGGCGGATGATTGAGGACATAATGGAGGAATGATATGAGCGACCATGTTTTCAAATCAAAATACAGCGTGGAAGAAATAGAGAGCAATTTCAAAGATGTCGATTTCTTCACAGGAATAAAGGAAAGCCTGGAAAAGGCTCTTGCATATGAGAAGGGGAAAGCAAGCGCAGAGACTATTGCCAGAAAGAGAAGCCTTCCCGATGTGGATGTGAAAGCAGAGCGTGAAGCCTTTGACATGACGCAGAAGGCTTCTGCAGATGTGCTTGGAGTTTCGAAAAGAACCGTTGAAGCCTGGGAAACAGGACGAAATACACCTTCTCCTACGGCAAAGAGACTGATACCTGATGTATCGCTTAATCTGACTTAGATTTGAAGCCAAAAATTCCTGAAACATCTGAGATTGGTAAGATTGATGAGATATAGCGATTATTTGGAATTAATGCATAGCAATGATTGCAGAAGGATATGGGAATCAGCAGCATATACCGATAGTCTGCCGTTGATACGCAACGGATTCTGTATGCTTGCCTGATTATCCGATTGCAGTATCGATGCATATCAATGCAATATTGAGAATCTTGCATAGCAAAACAAGTTATTAAAATATGATAAATGT
>CASFJV010000006.1 GCA_949295125.1 uncultured Spirochaetales bacterium | reverse complement strand
TCCAAAGAAAGCATCTACTGTATGTATCTCAAAGCCAATGAAGGCAAAAGCCTCCTCAAGGGCCTTTGCAACATGCCCGGATCCAAAAATGTATACACTCTTCTTCCTTGATACCACGTCTATCATAATGGAAATCTCCCCTCCATGGCTTACCCTGTAATTCCTGATTTCACTCACACCGGTCTTTATGAGGGCAAGTGCATCCCTTATAGCCATTCTCTCAGCCTCCCCTCCGCCAACAGTTCCGCTGAAGCTTCCATCTGAAAAGACTATCATCCTTGCAGACCTTCTCGGTGTGACCCCTTTTCTGCCGATCACGGTAAGAATAGCAATGCCAAGCCCTTTTTCTTCCTTTTCCCTTGCCAGGTCAAAGAGACATGTAGATTTCATCTTTCTCCTCCGAGCAGATATGGCATGGATAAGGGAAGATGACTTTCCTCACCTCATCTATCTTTTCCATATTCCCATCTGCCTTGTTCAGCAGTATGGCGTTTTCCATACTGCCATCCATTCCCTTTAATAGTCCATCCGGATCAGAAACATAGGAACTCAGGTAGCGGGAATCCACTATAATATCCCTGTCATCGCCAAAGACCATGCTGTATGCCCTCTCTCCGACGCCATCAAGTCCCATGACTGCAAAAACATGGGTCGTTCCAGCGCATATAACAGGATCCCTCTCGCTATGGATCTTGATTGGAAGGCCCCTTGAGCCATCTGCCTCATATATGATTGCATCATACCTTTCCTGAAGCAGGCTTATCACCTCAAGCCGTGGGGAAATCACTTTCTTCACATCCATCCCTGTTTCCGCATAAAAGACCTTCTCCCCTTTTCTCACATCATGAAGCAGCACATCTTTCTCGCACCTGAAGACGTAATCAGCTTCATAGTCATAGAAAAGCGGGTTCTGCACTTTTGTGCTTGTCGTTATCAGGACCGAAAGCCCTTCACCTTTAAGGTAAGTTGATAGCTTTTTGAGCAGTGTTGTCTTCCCCCCTCCGCCTGTAAGGGCTACAAGTGAGTGCGGAGTATCCATTATTGACTGAGATATCTTGCTGTAGAGTTTCATTGCTAATATCTTACATTTCTCTTGATCTAAATTAAAGGGAAAACTATCATCAAAGGAAATTTCAGGTGCTATATGACAAAGGAAGAGAAATCATCAAGGGATCAGATAATACGGAAGAACTCAATTCTGGCAATCGTTCTGAATACTGTAATGGCTGCAATAAAGATTGTTATCGGAATCCTGAGCAGTTCAGTTGCAATCATATCAGACGGCATAAACAATGCAAGCGATATCCTCTCATCGCTGATTACGATAGTCGGGAACATCTTTGCAAAAAGGAAGCCGACCCATTCCCATCCCCTTGGATTTGGAAGGATTGAGTACATCTCTGCATTCATTGTCTCATTCATCATCCTCTTTGCGGGATTCGAGCTTCTGACATCTTCGGTGAACAAGATCTTCAATCCGGAATCATTATCTTTCTCCCCACTGATGATAGCCGTCATCATAGCAACAATATTCCTTAAGATCTTCCTTTGGAAGATAAATAAGAGCGCAGCAGAGAAAACAGAATCTGAAGCCCTGAAAGCCAGTTCAATAGACTCACTTGTCGATGCCCTGAGTTCATCCGTCACAGTCCTTGCTGTCCTCATCTCCCATTTTGCACCAGTGAACCTTGATGGAATAGCTGGAGTGATCGTATCCCTCTTCATCCTCGTAACCGGAGGAAAGACTATTCTTGAAACTGTTTCCTCAATCGTGGGCGAGCGCCCTAAGAAGGAGACAGTCAGGGAAATAAGGGAGATCATCAGCCGCCATCCACCACTTCACGGAGGATATGACATCCAAATACATAATTATGGACCGGAAAGGTCTGCGGGAACATGCAATGTCGAAGTGCCGTCGGATGCAAATGCAGAGGAAGTCTACGATGCGATGACAGATGCCCAGACAGAGCTTTACAGGGAGCTTGGAATATACTTCACCCTTGGAATGTATGCCGTAAATGATATCAACCCGACTGTGAGGCTTATGAAGAAGGAAGTGCTGAAAGTGCTGAAATCAGTAAGCCCGTCAGTAATGGCAATGCATGCCTTCCATGTGCATTTCAAAGAGTCACTGGTCCACTTTGATGTAGTTGTGGATTTCAATCTCACAGACATCTCTGAATTCAGGAAGAAAGCTACAGAAGCCCTGGAAAATGAATTTCCGACATACCGCTTCCAGTATAATATCGATCCAGACTACGCGTAGGAAAACTGATTAAGCATTCGGGAAATCCTAATTTAGCTTTTCCAGCTCCCTTATAAGGGGCATGGCATACTTCTCATCAAAGAGGGAATAGGAGTCTTTCACCATCTGGTACATACTGCTTTCCTCTCCATAGTTTTTCCTGACCATCCGGAGAAAGATGTTTTTCATCATGAAGCGCATCGGAGCGCTCATCCTCTCATAGTTCAGGCCTCCAGGCATGTAGAAGAAATCGTGTCCCCTGTCCTTCTCCCTTTTCTTATACTCCTCAAGTTCCGGATAGTTTTCTGCAGGGCTCGCTCCAGTAACAAACAGGTAAGAGGCCTTAAAGCCTCCCCTTACAGAGTCAAACCATTCAACCTGGGCTATTTTCTCTGCCAGAATATAAGATCCGAATACCAGCACATCATAGCCTGATACATCTGTAAGCTTCTTTCCCCTGAACCTGATCAGTTCTGAGTTTGTTTTTCCTGCTATGAGTTCTGCATAGCGTTCCGTGAATCCCGTCTGGCTGTTGTAAACAATGGCAATCTTCATGAATCAAGTCTAACACAGTTTATTTATCTTTTCTCATTGAATTTTTCAAAGCATAATGAGAAAATCAGAACACTATGGATATAAGGAAACATTCAGGGAAAGCGGTACTTTTCTTTTTCATACTCTTTCTGGCAGTCATTGCATTATCCTTTTCAACAGGAAGATATCCGATAAATGTAATTGACCTGGTCAAGATACTGCTTTCAAAAGTGTTTCCAATCCAGAAGAGCTGGAGTGATGCAGCAGAGACCATCGTATTCAACATAAGGCTTCCTCGCATTTTGCTTTCCTCCGTCATCGGGGCAAGCCTGGCACTCTCAGGCCTGACACTCCAGCAGGTCTTCAGGAATCCCATGGCAAGCCAGGATACCCTGGGCTCATCATCTGCATCTGCCTTCGGAGCTTCCCTTGCCCTGCTTCTGGGATTTGGCTATGCTGCAGTAAGCATCATGGCATTCTTCTTTGGCATACTCTCCCTTGCCCTGCTCATGCTCTTTGCTTCCAATCTGAAACGGTATGACACACTGACTCTTATACTCTCAGGAATCATGCTGAGTTCACTTTTTACATCCGCCACAAGCTTTATTAAGCTGATTGCTGATACAGAAGAGACACTGCCTGCAATCACATACTTTTTGATGGGATCGCTTTCATCATTCAGGAATTCAGATCTCATACTATGCTTTATAATCACCCTGCTTTCTTCAATTCCACTTCTCATCATCTCATGGCGCATCAACCTCCTCTCCCTTTCGGATGAAGAGGCAGAGAGCATGGGAGTGGATACAAAAAAACTCAGGATCACTGCAATAACCTGTTCAACACTGCTGACGAGTTCTGCTGTTGCGGTCTCTGGGCAGATTGGATGGGTTGGCCTTGTAATACCGCACTTTACACGCATGATGGTCGGAAGCGATACGAAAATCACAATTCCATCATCAATGCTTTTGGGAGCATCTTTCCTTACATTTGTGGATATGATTTCCAGAAGCATAAGCACAAGCGAGATACCACTTGGAATCCTTACATCCTTTGTGGGTGCTCCGCTTTTCCTTTACCTGATAAAGAAGGAGGGAAAGCGTGAATATTGAAATAAAAGGGCTGAGCTATGCATACAGGAAGGACCGCCAAGTCCTTTCTGACACCTCTTTTTCACTCTCCTCGTCAGATATGGCTGCTCTTCTTGGAAAGAATGGAGCAGGAAAAAGCACGCTTTTCAAGCTTATGCTAAAGAGCCTTGGCAATGAGAGTGGAAAGATCTTCATCGATGGGAAGGACATATCCATGTTCAAGCCAAAAGAAATAGCAAAGGTCTTTTCATATATTCCGCAGTCATCCCATATTGAGTTCAGCTATTCAGTCCTGCAGACAGTTCTCATGGGCTCAGCCTCTTTGCTGCCAGCATTCTCAAGCCCGGGGAAAAAGGAAGAGGAGGAAGCGGTGAGAATACTGGATCATTTTGGGCTAGGAAAGCTCAGGGAAAGAAGCATTTCATCCCTTTCTGGAGGAGAGAGGCAGCTGGTGCTGATTTCCCGCGCCCTGATGCAGAAATCATCATTCATAATCCTTGATGAGCCGACGAGCAATCTTGACTATGGCAATCAGATAATGGTTCTTGAAACACTGAAGGACCTGAACAGGAGCGGAATCGGGATAATCTACAGCACCCACTCTCCAGAGCTTGCATTAAATTATTCAAATAAGATACTTACCCTCCAGGACGGGGCAGTAAGAACATACTCAAGTGCGGATGACCTGGTCTCCAGCAATGCCCTCCACTCACTTTATGATGAGGATCTCTATATAGCGAAAGTGAACACTGGGAAAAACTGGAGGTATGTATGCACGCCCCTTTAGACTGGTGGACAGATGAGAAGATCGAATACTATGTAAGGGCATCCAGGTCCACTTCATTCCACAGGGATCTTTCATCCAGGATAGAAGCGGAAATAGATAGGAAAGAGAGCATACTCGAGCTTGGAGCAGGACTCGGCTATGTAACAGAAATACTTAATAACGACGGCTACTGCATCAAAGGCATTGAGAAATCCAGCAAGGCTGCAGACCTGGCAAATAAGAGAGCAGGAAAAGCCCTGATTGACATCTCTGATGCGTTCTCTGTCAGGGAAAAAAGGGATGTGGTGCTGATGATCTTCTTTGGCATGATCCATACTCTGGAGGATCTTGATTACTTCCTCTCCCTGTCTAACAGGAAAGTCATATATATCATAAGCCGGCACAAGGGGAACATCTACAGCCAGAAAAAAGACAGGAGGATGGAAATGAAAGCCATTCTCGATGAATCAGGATACAGCTACAGGATTGTGGACTTCACATCTGATTTTTCCCAGCCGCTTAAGGACGCAGAGGATGCAAAAGCCTACTTCAGCCTGTCATATGGCAGCAAAGCAATTCCTCATCTGGAGGAAAATAATGATGAGAAATACCCGCTCCTTTTCAGGAACAGGAAGCAAATATCAATGTTTATAATAAATAAGCGAGGAGGAAAAGAATGAAGAAAGCCATATTGCTGCTTCTCTCAATAGCCATGGCCATAAGTCCTGCATATAGCTGGACATTCACAGATGACCTGGGACGCACGTTTGAATTTGATAAGCCCATAGAGCGTATTGCCCCATCCGGCTCTCTTGCACAGATGATAATCTACTCAGTTGCCAAAGATAACCTGGTCGGGCTTTCAGCCGCAGTAAGCTCATCAGCAGAGAAATACCTTGATCCTGCCATGAATGAGCTTGCGGTATTTGGAACGTTCTATGGAAGGAAGGCAAATCTCAATAAGGAAGAAGTAATACTGTCAGATCCCGATGCAGTAATCGATATGGGAGAAATAAAGGGAGATGCAACATCCACGAAAAGCGATCTTGATGAGCTTACAAGGAGCCTTAATATTCCTGTCATATTCATTGAATGCTATCTGGACAACACTGCAGATGCCTACCGCAAGCTTGGCAGGCTGCTTGGAAAGGAAGATGAATGCAATAAAAGGGCTGAGTATGCAGAGCGCGCCCTGAAAACAGCAGAAGAGAAGAAAGAGAAGATCTCAGATCCAGTCAGTGTTTACTATTCATCAAGCCCGGATGCACTTGTTGCAGTTGAATCAGGATCTTTCCATGGCGAGGTGATTGAAAAGATAGGGGCTGAAAATGTTGTTCCGTCATCTTTCTCTGAAAGCAGCGGCACTGTGTCACTTGAAGAGCTGATAATCTGGGATCCTGATGTGATCCTTCTCTCAGATAAGAATGCATATGAGCGCGTCATGAGCGACAGGACCTGGGGCACATTAAGAGCCGTGAGGGAAGGCAGTGTTTACCTTATCCCTACATCCCCCTACTCCTTCATAGACAGCCCACCAAGCGTAAACAGGATCATCGGAATATACTGGCTCGGCTCCCTTTTATATCCTGATCTCTACAGTGATATAGACCTTGAAGCAGAGCTCAAGGAGTTTTACAGCCTGTTCTACTGCTATGATCTCTCAGAAAGTGAGGCTGAAAGCCTGGCCATGAGATAAAGCATAGCCTCTGCCGGGTAAGCCCGGCATTTTTAATTGACTGGCACCGTTAAAAGGATGAAAAAAGGATTCCTTTGGACTATAATCATCCCCAAAATGATCAGGAAAGTTGTATTCGCCATTTTAGTATTGTCAGTTTTGCCTCATCTGCTTTTTGCTTCTCAATGGCAGATAGGCTTTGATGCCGGCTATCTCCTGAGTGGAGTGAAAGCCTCAACGGGATACAGAAAAGACACAAGCTATGATGCCTACCATGGCTATAGTGTCTCTGTTCCCCTTCTGTACTGTTTTGATGGAGGATTCGCAATTGAGACAGGAATAAGGCTTGCAGAAAGAAGCTACAGATATGTGCACACGTATGATGGGGAAATGGTCATAGACGTCCATGAGCATAATGCATACCTTGAAATACCGTTGATAGCTCAGAAATCATGGAAGGTGGATAGGTTCTCTTTCTCCCTCGGACTTGGAGGCTATCTTGGCCTGCTGGTTTACAAGGCAGAAGGTGGATTTATCCTGAAAAGCACAAGCTATCCGGATTGGAACCTTACTTACTTCAGCCTTAAGGAGATAGACAATTCTGACAACCTTTTTGAAGCTGGCCTTTCCGTAAAGGTTTCAGCTCTTTATGAGATTGCCAGGAATATCAGCATATTTTTTGAATCAAGAGGGGATTTCTCCCTTACGCCAATAGAAAGGAAGTATCAGGAGAATCAGAGTTTCCGCTACTGCATGAGTGCCGCATTCTCCCTTGGCATGCTATATTCTTTCGGAGGAAACTCATGAGAAAGATCCTTATCATAATACTTACCCTCATACTTTTCAGTTCTTGCGAGATAGGTCAAAGAATTCCACCACAGGACTATATTGTGGATAATGCATGGGCATCTGTCTTCAACGCATTCTGGCATGGCATGAATGATAACTATACATTCTGGTTCCTTGATTCTCCCGGATCTGAATGGGACAGCATATATAAAGAATACTTTCCACAGTTCGAGAAACTTGGAGAGATAAATTCTTCAACAAGTGAAGCAGGCGGAAGATTATTCTATGAAATACTGAAGGGCCTTGATGACATGCACTACAGCCTTGATATAAGCGATGGCCAATACCTAAGATTCTGGTTCAATGCAGGAATAAATAAGCAGCTTGAAAAGCTTGGGTACAGTGAGGAAGAAATCCTGAATTGTTTCCTGTACTATGATGAGTTCTATGCCCTATACGAGGATGATAGGTATGGAAAATCTGACTACCTCAGAGAGAATATCGGGACAATCATGTACTACACATTCTCCCTTCCGGTTCTTGAAGGAGGCGGATACAGGGACATGTATCTGGAATCATCTGAATCTGAGAGCCTTGAGACCAAGGCAGGAGAATACTTTGAAGAGTACATTGCCCTCTCTCATCACCTGACAGTCTTTCTGGACAATTTGAATGTCATGCTTGGAAAAACAGGAGATGGCATAGTCTATTTCGGATTCAGCAACTCCATTTTCTCAGTTTACCAGGATTTCCTTGCAACGGAGGATGAGAGTGAAATCCAGCTGCTTGGAAAAAGGCTGGAAAAGATACTCAGCACATTCAAATCCTGGATTGCTGAGGATGGCACAAAGGGACTGATTATCGATCTCAGGGGAAATGGAGGTGGCGTGGAGGATGATATTCCCCTGCTCTGGGGAAGACTGGATGATGAACCATTCATATATTCACTTACCAGGGCAAAAATAGGAGACAGCCGTCTTGACTACACATCATGGGTTCCAATACGCTTCCTTCCTGATAAAGATGGCATTGCCATGAATGATGATGTTCCTATAGCCGTTCTTGTGAACAGCAGCTCAGCATCATTTTCTGAGTTAACTTTAATGATAATGAAGGCATTGCAGGAAAAAGGGCGCAGCATCAGGATAATCGGAAATACCACAGTAGGAGCAACCGGTTATATCACAGACTCTACAGATATGGACAATTCAGGAACATTTGAAGCAGTGCCATACCTATCGCTTTCCGCTTCAAGCATGCATAACGCATATAAGGATGGCACAGTATATGAAAGAACGGGAATAGATCCGGATGAAATGGTACCGTTTAATTCAGATGAGTTCGAAAAGGGAAATGATGGCAGGCTTCAGGCGGCTTTCAGCTATATCAGGAATTTAATTTAAATTCATGCTGACTCTGGAAAATACTTAAGCAAAGCAATATGCTCTGAATGTATTGGGGGCTACCATGAAAAAGAGACTAATACGGATAACAGCGCTTGCTGTGCTGTCATTTCTGATCATCTCCTGCCAGAGTGCAGGAAAATCGCCGGATTATTCAGATCCTGCAAGCTGGGCATATTTTGCCGAAGGGAAAGATAAGGATGCCGATCTCTTCCTCATCTGCCCGACAGTGGACATGGGAGAAGAAGGCAACCTCAATATGTCTATGGATGATGAGCAGGCAAAAAGCAGTTTCATCGGTGCTTTGAACATGGAAAGGGGAATATATGATGAAAGGACAGAAATGTATGCTCCTTTCTACCGCCAGATGACATTTCCAGTCTATCAGGAAAGGAAAGCAGAAGAAGGTGAATATCTTGATACAGCCTACTCTGATGTAAAGGATGCCTTCATATATTACATGGAGCACATCAACGGAGGAAGGCCATTTATCCTTGCAGGTTTTTCGCAGGGAGCACAGATGGTCCTGTTGCTGCTTGAGGATCTTTTTGATGAGCCAGCTCTCCAGGACTCCCTCATTGCTGCATTCTGCATAGGCTGGAAGGTTACAAAGGAAGATCTTGATGCATATCCTCACCTGAGGATGGCTAAAGGCGAATATGATACAGGATCAATTATCTCCTTCAACTCAGAATCCGTTGAGACCGAAGATTCAATAATCATCGCAAGAGGAACAGAAACGCTTGGGATAAACCCATTGAACTGGAGAACAGACAGCGTGAAAGCAGATAAGGCTTTGAACAAGGGAGCATGCTTCACAGACTACTCTGGATCCATAGTAAAGGAGGTACCAAACCTTTCAGGAGCATATCTCGATCCAGAAAGGGGTACGCTGAAAGTCACTGATGTTGACAGCAAGGATTACAGCTCAGATCTTTTTCCGGATGGGGTTTACCATCTCTATGACTACCAGTTCTTCTTCAGGAATCTAGAGGAGAATGTGGGTGACAGGATAGATTCTTGGATGGATGAAAATTCCTGAACAGGGAAACCGAGAAAAAAAACCGTTGCCGGACATAGTCTTGAAGTGGCAACGGTTCTGTTTTTCATTCCTGCCTGAGAGCAGGATCAGCTGTATGATCAGAAAACTCTCTTTTCTCCCCTGTCAAGAAGCTCTTTGAGCTTGATTGACGGATCCTTGAACTTTGAGAGGAAGATCATGGCTGCGATGATATATGGCTTATAGGAAGCTTCCTTATAAAGAGGCACAAGGTAGCGGTCAAATACAGATGCATCAACCTCTCCTTCCTTGCAGCTTACGCCTGTAATATCTGCCGGCAGGCAGTGCATGTAAAGGGCCTTTCCATCCTTTGTAGTCTTCATAAGCTCTTCGGAGCATGTCCAGTTCTTGAACTTTGCATTATTCTCAAGGCATCTCTTCTCAAGATCCTTAAGATCATCGAACCTGCCCTCTTCAACGAGCTTTGTCCTCTCTTCCATTACAGCAAAAGGAGCCCATGACTTCGGATATACGATATCTGCATCCTTGAATGCTTCTTCCATGCTGGAAACTTTCTTATATGAGCCTCCGCTCTTCTTTGCATTCTCCCTTGCGACATCCTCAACATCGCCCATCACATCGTATCCCTCAGGATGAGCAAGCACAACATCCATTCCGAATCTCGTGAAGAGGCCGATGATGCCCTGAGGCACAGAAAGCGGCTTTCCATATGAAGGTGAATATGCCCATGTCATGGCAATCTTCTTGCCTTTCAGGTTCTCCACTCCGCCGAAATGGTTGATGACATGAAGCATGTCTGCCATAGCCTGTGTCGGGTGATCGATATCGCACTGGAGGTTTACAAGTGTCGGCCTCTGCTCAAGAACGCCGTCCCTGTATCCTTCCTGGACAGCCTCAGAAACTGTCTTCATGTATGTGTGTCCTTTTCCGATATACATATCGTCACGGATACCGATAACATCAGCCATGAAGGAAACCATGTTGGCTGTCTCCCTTACAGTCTCTCCATGTGCAATCTGTGACAGTTTCTCATCAAGATCCTGCACCTCAAGTCCAAGCATATTGCATGCGGATGCAAAAGAAAAACGTGTTCTGGTGCTGTTATCGCGGAAAATGCTGATTCCAAGACCGGAATCGAATACCTTGGCTGAGATATTATTCTCCCTCAGTCCTCTTAAGATCTCTGCAACCTTAAAAACTGCATCGATTTCATCATCACTCTTCTTCCATGTGTGGAAGAAATCATCAAGATACATGCCCTCTGTTTTTAAAGATGAGAGCTCACTGATCAAAGCTTCGATTTCCCTTCTGTTCTTAGACATCAAGTCCTCCTAGAAATTACTAATTTGAGCATACCATGTAAAAATGAAGTTAGCAAGGAAATTGTTGTATTTTGTTGCATTTTGTTGCAAAAGCATCAGGCATGAACTTCATGCTGCCTCAAGAGCCAATGTAAATCCCTGTTGCGCCTTCAGCTCCTCCAATGACCCTGCCATTCTTATTGCAGGATGAAGCAAGCATCATGAGAGCAAGCATCACGATAATAAGCCATTTCATTGATTAACCCCTGAAAGCTTCTGCATTCTGCCAAGCATATGCCTGTTAAAGACTGATATCACCCTGCCAACCCCTATTACGGCGGCAATTGTTCCTATCCCGACGGATTCAGGATACCCTATGAAAATAAAACTCAGGAAAAGCGATAGAGTGATATTCACCAGGTCGATAATGTTCTTCATCAGCCCTACTTCCTTCCTGAAAAGCTCTGAACATGCCCCGACAAGGCCATCTCCAGGATTTGGAACTATTTTCATGTCAAGGCTCATTGCAGCTCCAATTCCTGTGAATGCAATGGCTACCAGCAATATTATGAAACGGGCTGGAAATGTAGAGAAAACACCTTCTGTCTCACTAAGCATGGGCAAAATTGCCTGGAAGACATTCATCACCCTGGTAAAGGCAAGGCTCAGCGGAAGCTGCAGGATATCAAGGATAATGGCTTTCCGCAGCCCGGCTTTTCCCCTTTTTCCTGCGATATGTACATGTATCAGGATCTCAGCAAGCACAAAAAGGGCATAGAGGAAGAAAGTGGTATCCCCTATCTGCAGATTAAGGATAAGAGATACAGTGTGGCTGACTGAGATTATCGCACTTACCCCCAGCCCTGTAACAGTATTCAGTGTCAGGCCGAAAGCAAGGAAGAGCAGGCCCAACAGGTAAAACAGCATCCTGAAGAAATATTCCTTTTTCATCGCCAGAATAATACCAGATCAGCTATGATTCTATAAATACGGATTTATCTTTCCTCTCCTCGACTCTTCCGATTATGCTTGCAGCAGTCCCTTCCATCCTCTTAAGGTATATTTCTGCATCTCCTTCGCTCATTGAGAGAATTAATCCTCCTGATGTCTCAGGATCGAAAAGGAGATCCTCCTCTTCGCGCCTGATATCACCAGAAAACTGGACATCATATGCGATGAAATCCCTGTTGTTGTATGCCCCTTCAGGGATAAAGCCAAAACGTGCAAGCTCCTCTGCGCCTTTTATCTTGCCGATTCCTGAATAGCTTATTCTCAGGGATTTTCCAGAAGCAACAGCCATTTCCCTCAGGTGCCCGAGCATGGAAAAACCGGTCACATCCGTTGCTGCATGCACATTAAGGCCCTTGGCAGAATCCCTTGCCCTTTTATTCAGCGTTGTCATTGAAAGTACCGCATCATCAAGTGATTCCTTATCTGCCTCATCCACTTTTGCTGCGGTATTTACAATCCCTACCCCGATCTTCTTAGTGAAGACCAGCACATCACCAATGCATAGTCCGCTGTTGAGCCATACGGAATCCTTTTTAGCAAATCCTGTTACAGCAAGACCATATTTAGGCTCCCTGTCGCTTATGGTGTGGCCTCCTGCAATCACAGCTCCGGCTTCCTTCACCTTGTCATGCCCGCCAAGAAGAATCTCCTTCATCACATCAAGATCAAGACAGGAGGGGAAACACATCAGATTCATTGCAAGCTTCGGCTCAGCCCCCATTGCATATATGTCTGAAAGGGCGTTTGCCGCCGCAATCTGGCCGAAAATATAGGGGTCATCCACCATTGGAGGGAAAAAATCCACAGTTTCAATAATGACCCTGCCATCTCCAATGTCATACACAAGGGCATCATCATTATGCTCAAAGCCTTCGATCAGATGATCATCCTCCATCAGGGGAATCTGCTTAAGCACCTTCTCTAGATCCTTAGGACTGAGCTTTGCGGCACAGCCGGATGAATGAACTAATGATGTAAGCCTAACCATTTTCCATCCTCCCATACATACACACTCTCCTTTCTTATCTCACCAACATGTTCCAGGTATTCTTTTTCCATGCATAAAAGCGCCGTTCCGCAGGATGAGGAGAGAGCTCGTGGAACAGGAACGAGTTTTCCCCCCTTTAGCGCCCGCTTTGCCTTTACAGCATCGTAGTGGGAGGAGAATGTTATTACTGCTTCTCGCCCCTTATCTTCCATCCGCCTTTCTCTTCCCTGACTGAAACAGAACATCCCATAGCCTCAAGATAGCGTGTGACATTCTCTTTGCTTGCAACATTATCCACTGCAATCTCTATCCCATCGGGGCTGCTTTTCAATCCTTTTTTTGCCATTATAACAGGCTCAGGGCAGCTCAGCCCTCTTGCATCGAGCTCTTTCATCCTACTCCTCCTTCTGGTTTGATTTCGTTATGAATACCGCAATAGCAGTGAGCAGCACAAGGCCAGCTATGACTGAGACTTTTCCAACAGTTCCAGGGCCTGTAACTGCAGCAGATGCAGCTCCCGCATTATGGGCAAATGCAGCTCCAAGAAGCATTCCAAGCACAGTCACAGCACTGTCCGAGTTGCCTTCCCCGGCAAGAACAAGCTGCCTGAGGGGACATCCTCCAAGAAGAGCGGCAGAAAGTCCTACAAGGGCCATGGAAAGGAAATTCCAGAGATGCTTGTCATGGCTGATTGGCTGATCAGCAAAGCCAATGTGGAAATTGCCGACTGCAAGGTTCCCGATTAAGGCAAAAATGAAAATGGATGCAAAACCAGTAATGAGCGTGAAATCCCTTATAAGGAAGATATCCCTTACCCCGCCGGCCATGCAAAGCCTTGTACGCTGGGCAAAAGCACCTGATAATATGGCAACAAGAAGCGAAAGTGCTACTGGAGCTCTCATGCTTGCAGGTCCTGATTCACTGAATTTCAGCAGGAATGGGAAGAAAACAAGAATTATCAGAAGCACTATGTTGATCGCCGGGAAAGCCACAGCCTCCATGCTGTTTGACCTTGCTGCCCTGCCAAGGGAAAAGCCATTGTTAAGGAAATAAGAAGCAAGTGCAATTCCAGCAATAAAGCCAAAAAGCGCTACAAGGGCATTCAGGTCACCTGCAGCAAGCCTCAGTACCATCCTCAGCGGACAGCCAAGGAAGACAAGGGCTCCTACCATCATGAAAAAGCCGAAGACAAACCTGATAAGCGGAGATGATCCTGATCTTGGCCTGAACTCTCCCCTTATTACGCTGATGATGAAAGAGCCCAGGACAATGCCGATTATTTCCGGACGGATATACTGGACAGTCTCTGCATTATGAAGGCTCAGAGCTCCAGCAATATCCCTTATGAAACAGGCGATGCAGAATCCCATATTAACAGGGTTCCCGAAATGCATAAGAACTATTGCGGCTATTCCGATAAAGGCTCCTGCAATAGCTAGATTACGTTTTTCCTTTTTAATTTCTAACATAGTAATTAATTTACCATTATATTTTCCTATTTGCAATGAAAAGCGCTATAATCATGGATATGATATACCTAGATAACGCAGCAACTTCTTTTCCAAAGGCAGAAGGAGTTGCAGAAAGCATATTTTCATACATCAAGGAAAATGGACGGAATATCTACAGGACGAACAGCATGAAGTCCTATGATACCGTAAACCAGCTGATAGACCTGCGTATTGACATTTCATCCCTTGCGGGGCACGCAGATGAATCAACGCTGTTCCTGAATTCAGGGCTTACAGAGTCGATAAACACCGTTTTAAGGGGATATCTTAAGAGGAATGACCATGTGATAATATCCCACTCTGAGCACAATGCCGTAATGCGGACTCTCTCTGACATTGGCGTATCCTATTCATATCCTCGGGTAACAGGAGATGGGAGAAACATCCTTGATGACATTCCACATCTTCTCAGGGAAAACACGAAAGCGATCGTATTCAACATATCCAGCAATGTGACAGGAGTAAACGAGGATACAGAAAAACTTGCATGCATCTCAAATGACCTTGGCGTTCCACTGATCATAGATACTGCCCAGGCTTTCCCTTTTTCGGAGATAAAGATGGATGAAAGGAATATTATGGCCATGTGCTTTTCCGGGCATAAGGGCCTCCTTGGCCCGGAAGGAACCGGTGGCTTCATCCTGCAGAAAGAATTCCTTGGCAAAGTGAAGCCACTGATTACAGGAGGGACAGGAAGCAGATCAGACTCAATAGTCCAGCCTGAGATCTATCCTGACAGGTTTGAAAGCGGGACAAGGAATATTCCGGGCCTCATAGGACTTTCAGCTGCAGCAAGATATGTGAAAGAGCACCTTGAAGAGCTCAGGAAGAGGGAAAAGGAGAATACGCTGTATCTTCTTGAGGGGCTTCTCAGGATTGATGGGATAAAAGTGCACGGGGAGCTTAAAGAGGACAGGAACTCAGTAATTTCCATAACTGCAGAGGAAATGGATAATGCCATTCTTGCTGAAAGGCTTCTTGAAAAATATGGAATAGAAACCAGGGTAGGACTTCACTGCGCAGCATTGGCCCATAAGGCAATCGGCACATTCCCAGAGGGCACAATAAGGCTCTCCCCTTCACCTTTTACATCAAAGGATGAACTTGATGCTGCACTTGATGCCATAAGGAGGGAAATGAGATGAAAGAATACTATAAGGCACTTTATGACAGCCTGCTGGAATATGGGCATCTTGAACGCCTTACGGACTATTCAAACGGAAATGAGGCAATTTATTCAGGCTCCAAGCTGATCTCTTCAATCGGGATGCCAGGTGTGGATGCGGAAAAGGAGAGTATTGCAATAATGCCATCCATTGTCCTTTTCGGCTTTGGACACATAGGAAAGAGCATTTACAGGATTCTCAGCGATATGTCATTTCCAATATTCATATTTGATGACAGGAAAGAAGTGCTCGACGGCGGGCATTACAGCAGGGCTGCAATAGTAATAGATGACTTCAGAAGCATATTCGAGCGCACCTACTCTTTTGAAAACCCTTACTTCCTCATATTCACCCATGGCCATAAGGCAGATGAGCAAGCCCTCAGGTATGTGCTTGAAAACTATGAAGGGGCAAAATATGTCGGCATGATCGGAAGCAGGAGGAAAATAAACCTGACATACAGCCATCTTGAGGAGATGGGGATATCCAGGAAGGCTCTGGAAAAGGTCCACGCCCCGATAGGCATTGACATAAATGCTGAAACTCCAGATGAGATAGCAATTTCAGTTATCGCTGAAATAATCAGGACATACCGTAAAAGCAGGCATCAGGTGACGGTCGACCTTTCCCTTCTGAAAGTGATTGATGAACTGGATGGGAATGCAGTGCTTGCCAGGATAATCCAGAAAGAGGGATCCGGGCCGAGAGAGAAAGGCGCTGAAATGCTGATTACGGAAAAAAGCACATACTCCACAATCGGAGGTGGAGCTATTGAGATGGAGGCTGTAAAGGAAGCAAGGAATATGCTTTCTTCCCACATCAGTTTCAGAATACTGGATTTCAGCCTTACTGAAGACAGCCCACTTGAGATGGCATGCGGAGGGAATGCGCGTGTGATGCTCCGCACTGTGAAATAGGAAGAGAAATAATTACTTATTTATCGATAAAAATTTATAAATTCCTATCCTGCAAAGAATTATTTTGCTTTCTTGAATTCTCCATGCTAGACTGAGACAAAAGAAGGAGTATATATGATAGAAGCAATTTACGACACCAACGCTAAAGAATTCATTGAAAGCTGGCTCAGTGCTGACATGAATGACCAGTATAAGGCATTTGAGCAACTGGTTCCTGAGGGATCCAGGATTCTTGATGGTGGATGCGGAAGCGGAAGGGACAGCCTCTATTTCCTGCAGAAGGGCTATACAGTTGATGCATTCGATCCATCAGATGAGATGATCAGGTATGCAAGCGAATTCACAGGACTGAAAGTGAAGAAAATGAAATGGGAAGAGCTTGATGAAAAGGAAAAATACGATGCAGTCTGGGCAAGTGCCTCGCTATATCATGTATCACGCTCTGACATGGCTCCGACATTCCAGAAGATTGCTGATGCGCTGAAGAGCAAGGGAATCCTGTTTGCGTCCTTCAGGGACAGGAGTGAGGATTTCGTAGACTCCGAAGGAAGGGCGTTAACTTCATTTGACCGCACTACGCTGACATCTTTCCTCTCAACCCTCAACCTGTTTGACATAATAGCCTTAACAGAAAGGAAGGATTCCAGGAAGAACAAGAGCGACGAGATCTGGCTCTTTGCCCTTCTCAGAAAGAAAATCTGAAACACTATATAAGCAGCAGAAGAAGCGTTATAACCAGCGCAAGCACTATTGAGACGATCATCGATCGTCTCTTTATTCCTGCAATGAAGGCAATCACTACCCCGCCAAGCCCTGCATACCAGGCAGAGCCGAAGTCCGTAAGGGCAAGGGGAAAGATTAAAGAGCCCAGTGCAGCAGTCGGAAGAAGGAGCATCGCTTTCTTTATGATCCTTGGCATCCTGTCCAGCCCTGATATGAACTGAGGGATTATACGGGATGCCATCGTGACAAGAGAGCATAGGAGAATCAGGGCAATCTTATTCATTGAACACCTCCTCGTCCGTGTAAATAAAGACAGCAAATACAGTTGCCGCAATCATGGAAATAATGAAGCTCAGGCCCGTTGAAATGTGCAGCACTAGGATGAACAGGCTGTTCAGGACTGCGGAGACTCCGACAACATAGAGAGCCTTGATGCTTTTCAGCGTCTCTGCCCCTGCCAGGGAAGCGAACATGGCGTAGATCGTTATAACCGCAGCAGACTGCACGATCTCTGGAAGTATGTTGCCTGCAAGATATCCAATGGCAGTTCCGCTGACCCAGCCAGCATATGAAGTTGCAGTCAGGGAAAGGACGTAGCTGTAGCTTACCTTCTCACCTTTGAATGAAGCAACAGCAAAGACTTCATCAACAGTTCCTGCCCCTGTAAAGAACCGCCCTGCAATGCTCTTCCTATCCTTCAGCCTCTGATTAAGGCTTGCACTCATGAATATATAGCGCGCGTTTATAAAGAAAACGGAGAGGACTATCTCAAGCATGAAAGCTCCCCCATTATAGAGGTTCATCATGAGGAACTGTCCGCTTCCGGCATAATTTGTCAGGCTTGTAAGGAGCCCTTCAACAAAAGTGAAGCCGCTTGACCTTGTTAAGAGTCCAAAAGCAAGGGCTGTCGTAAAATATCCTAAAAAAATGGGAAAACCGTCATGAATTCCCATCCTGATATCAGATTTGTCCATTGCAATGACTATATTATGGAAAATCCAGATGGCCGTAAAGCTGTGGACGAATGGTTTTCGATAGTTTAAAATAGCCTCCGTGAATATCTTAAGCGTAGAAAACCTTGAAAAAACAGTTAAGGATGAACCTCTTTTTACCAATTTGACATTCGGGCTTGAAAAAGGCGAAAAGATCGGAATCGTCGGGAAGAACGGTGCGGGAAAGAGCACGCTGCTGAAGGTGCTCTCATCCACAGTTTCCCCTGATGAGGGGACTGTAAGCATGAAGAACGGAATTGAGATGGCTTATCTGGAACAGAATGTCTCTTTCGACAGGACAGACACTCTGGAGTCTTTCTTCTTCAGATCAAATTCAAGGAAGATCTCAAGGCTTGGCCAATACTATAAAAGCCTGAAAGGCCATGATGAGGGGCTTATTGCAAAGCTTTATGAGGAAGTTGAAAAAGATGACCTTTTCAGCCTTGAGAGGAATTACTACGCACTTCTTGATGACTATGGCGTAAAACACTCAAGGGATACGCTTTTTTCTACGCTCTCAGGAGGGGAGCAGAAGAAAGCACAGCTGGCAAGAACGCTCTCATCAGAGTCTGAAATAGTGCTTCTTGATGAACCTACGAACCATCTTGATATAAGAACCATTGAAAAGATGGAAGACTTCCTTTGTTCTGCAGAGATAAGTGCTGTCATCGTGACGCATGACAGGGAAATACTTGATAAGGTATGCACAACCATACTTGAACTGGACAGGTCATCCTTCTACCGCCATCCAGGCTCCTATTCCTCATATCTTGAACGTAAGGCACTACGCCTTGAAATGGCAAAAAAGCAGCAGGAAAGAATGGAGAGCGTATTAAGGCGTGAACTGAAATGGCTTAAAAGGGCACCAAAGGCAAGGACAGGCAAAGACAAGGGAAGGATCGAAAGGGCAAAGGAACTGGAAGAAAGCCAGAAGAAAGAGGTCTATGAAAAGAAGATAAGGGACTTCACAAGCGAGAAAAGGCGTCTTGGCAGGAAAATCCTTGATCTTGACGGGATATCGAAAGGATATGATGGAAAAACCATCTTCTCCCCTTTCTCATTCTCATTTGAAAAGGATATGAAGATTGCCCTTGTCGGAGACAATGGGTCGGGAAAGAGCACACTGCTCGATGTTCTTACAGGATTCGTTTCACCTGATAGCGGCACGATAGATAAGGGTGTTAATACAGTTTTTGGCTACTATGACCAGAAATCGAGGCTGCTTGATGAGAATAAGACAGTAATAGAGTATATCAATGATATCGGAGAGAATATTGAGCTTTCCCCGGATGAGAAAGTAAGCTCAGCACGCTTTCTTGAACTGTTCGGCTTTAAGGAAAGCATGCACCGAAGCCCTATCAGTACGCTCTCAGGAGGGGAAAAGCGCAGGCTTTATCTCATATCGCGCTTGGTTGCAAACCCCAACTTCCTGATTCTCGATGAACCAACAAATGACCTTGATATAGACACAATGGAAGCGCTCGAGGACTATATCTCATCATTTGCAGGGCCAGTGCTCATCTGTTCACATGACAGGACATTCCTTAACATAACAACGGACACCACCCTTTCTATAAAAGATGGGAAGCTCACCTACCATGCTGTTCCATATGCCGTCTTCCATGAGGATGAGAAGGAACGGGAAAGGGAGGAAAAGAGAGCTGCGGTCCTGAAGAAAGAGGATAAGCCAAAAGAAGTGAAGGCTGAAGAGAAAAGGAAAAAGCTTTCCTTCAGGGAGCAGAGGGAATATGAAAGCCTTTCCCGGGAGATAGAAGAGCTGGAAGAGGCTGTGAGGAAAATAGAAGAGTCATTCTCAACCATAGATCCGCAGGACTATGGGAAGATGCAGGAAGCAGAAAGGGAATATAAAGAAAAAAGCGCCGAACTCGATATGAAATTCGAACGCTTCATGGCTCTTGATGAAAGAGCTAATTAGATGACTGGCTGTCATCGTCAATGAGCACTGCATCGCTGCTTTTTGTGCTGATATGCTTCCTTATGTATGGCATAAGGCCGAGGAATGTTTTCTTGAATTCCTCTTCGCTCTCCTTCAGCGCAGCCTGCCAGACAGGGGCAAAGCCAGGAGAATTCATGCAGAGCCTTTCTGCTGCCGTCTGATAGACATCAAGACGCTGGATCTCCTTTCTCCCAGGTTTCTGGCTGAGAGTGTTCAGGCTGATTCTCAGATTCTCATTCTGTTTCCTGAGATCCTCCACTTCACTCTTAAGCTTATTAAGCCCTTCGCTTTCAAGCTCCATCCTGTCCTGGAGCATCTTCTTGTATTTCTCTATCTCCTGCCCTGCCCTTTTCTTCTCCGCACTGTTGCGCAGAGCAAGGACAACAGCAAGCACTACGGCAACTGCAAGCCCTAAAATCAATCCTGTCAGAAAATCATTCATGAATAAAGTGTAATACAGAACTAAGGCAAAGAGAAATAAAAAAGAAATCTGAAAATACCGAAAAAAGTGCCACAGAGTAGAAATTTTGTATTCTATCGCTCCCCTTATTCTGGATCGATAATTCATTTAAAAACTATTTGGGAGGATAATGTGAGAAAATCATTCTCAAGACTTTTAACTCTATTGTTGATCCTTGCATTTTTCTTGGCAGGATGTGACAACACACCTAATACACTTTCATCCATTTCCATCAGATTCATTCTTCCGCTATGAAGGATTAGGTTCTATTTACTGGCATATGGTATCTAAGCTGATGCTGGCAGTTGCAGAACTGATAGAAAAAGAACTTGATGAAAATATCAGGATGGCTCTGATCAGGGAATATAGGGAAATCAGAGCATCTCTTGGATATAAGAGGGAAGCAAAAGACTACGGATCATTTCCGTTTATGCCGTATTCACACACGCCAAAAGGAAAGGGTGCAAAGCAGCCAGGAATGACAGGACAGGTAAAAGAGGAAGTAATTACCAGGAATATTGAGCTTGGAGCAAAAGTAGAAAATGGCATATTCGTTATCTCCCCTGACATGCTGGAGCTATCAGAATTTAAGGATGATGGAACATTACGGTATACACGCTTTAACACTCCAATCACCTATACCCTGTCAGATAATGACAGTATTGAAATAGCAGTAAATGGCTCGGCTTATAGGAAAAGCAATACCCTTGATAGGAATGAGAGCACTGATCTTTTTAACCGAAAAGGAAAGATAAAGGAAATCTCAGTCAGAATTCCAAGATCAATACTATGCTGAAAGGATGGACAAAGATGAAAATAAACAGGATCTACGAAACATCAAAGGAAAACGGAAACAGGATGGCTCTTCTCAAGGAAGAGGAAAGGATGGATCATTCAAAGAGGATGCTCAGTGCAATCATAAATATCGATCCGGATGCAAGGCTTCAGAGGATATATGGATTTGGAGGGGCTCTTACAGAAAGCTCTGCCTATGTCCTCTCTGGAATCAGCAGGGAAAAGAGGGAAAGCGTACTTGATGCTTATTTCAGGGGAAACGGTTACACAATTGCAAGAAGCCACATCAATTCATGCGATTTCTCCCTTGAAAACTGGACAGTCATTGATTCAGAGCACAATTTTGCCCCTTCCCGCTCAGATAAATATCTTCTTCCCCTTCTGACTGATTCAAACAAAGCAGCAGGAGGAAAGCTTAAACTCATGATTTCCCCATGGTCTCCTCCTGCATTCATGAAGACTAATGGAGATATGAATCATGGAGGAAAGCTGAAGAAGGAATACTATGGGGCGTGGGCAGGATTATATGCATTATATCTCAGACATCTGAGGGACAACGGATTGAATCTATGGGCATGCTCTGTTCAGAACGAGACTGAAGCGGTCCAGGTATGGGACAGCTGCCTTTACAGCGCAGAAGAAGAAACAGAATTTGTAGATGGCTACCTGTATCCGGAACTGGAGAAAACAGGATTTGAAGATATCAAGATCCTAGTCTGGGATCATAACAGGGATGGCCTTTACAGAAGGCTTTCAGCATCACTGAAGAATTCAAAAGGGCACATAGCAGGAGCTGCATACCATTGGTATTCAGGGCCAGACTATGATAACGTGAGAAGATGCAGAAAGGAATTTCCAGATATGGATCTGATATTCTCAGAAGGTTCAATTGAGGGAGGCCCCAGGAAAAATCAGTATTTCCCTGCAGAACGTTATGGACACAACATAATCAATGATCTGAACAGTGGATGCAACGCTTGGATAGACTGGAATATCGTGCTTGATGAGAAAGGGGGACCGAATCACGTTGGAAACTACTGCGATGCCCCAGTGCTCATATCGGATGATGGAGAAGTGACATACAACCCGTCATTTTATTATATCGGGCACTTCTCGCGCTTCATAAGGGAAAATGCAAAAGTCCTGAAAACTGGCATTGATTCCTGGATGACTCCTCAAACCGTAGATGGAAGAATTGCAGACTATATGGAAGCTGTTTCCGCTGTAAATGAGGATGGTAGCGTAGTTCTGATAGTCATGAACAGAACTGAAGCTGATATGCTCTTCAAGATAAATATATCTAATGTAAGGGAAAAAGCAGAAGGATACAGTGCTGTCCAAAAGAAAGAAGATAAAGCTTATCTCTGCCCTCCTCGAGCTATTCAAACTTATATTTTTGAATAAAGCCCTGGAATTAGATGGTAAAAAGATTAAAGGTACTTTCTTTTTTTCTTTTTTCCATCTATCATAATTGTCGGTCATTAAGACTAGAGCCCAAGTGGTGGAATGGTAGACACAAAGGACTTAAAATCCTTTGTCCGCAAGGACGTACGAGTTCGAGTCTCGTCTTGGGCAGAAATTTAAATTCTTTTATTATATAGAATTATTATTGTATTTTTACAAAAATATCAAATCTGTGTAATTGACTTAAGGATGAAAACATCTTCTCTCGCTAAAAAACAGCAGAGGGAATATTGCCTAAATAAACCTGGATGCGGAACCATCAAATATCTTGAATAGCTCTTTTGCTGTCGCATTGCTTATAGGTTTTCGCTCATTTACCATACCAGAAATGAACTGCTTTGCCGTTCCTGGTTTTTCTGCAGGCATCGACTGAGTCATTCCAGATAGTTTCCTATAGACTTTCCTAGAGTATCTTCTCTTTCAAGATTCTTGAACCACTCCATTTCCATAGCATTAACCGGATCGTCTCTTTCGACCTTTACATTATCAGCACCGTACTCTTTTATGATCCAATAGAGAAGTTTTTCTGAAATGGTTCAAGTGATGTTGGGATTTTCCATGACTACCAACATACTCAACATCCACAACATATTCTCCATTCTCACATAGTCAACAAGCGACCCATTTGTACGCAAGATGGCAGTTACACAAAACTTTTCCAATCTTGCTGCAGTTGTGATTATTTAGCCTGCACATGGCCTGTCTCGGCGATATTGCAGAAGTAAACGCATCCTTTCCACTTGATTGCTTTTACCTTTTCAATTGAAAACTTAAAATCTACAAAAGAAGATAATTGAATAAGTCCTATTCAATTCTTATTTACTGTGCTAGATTGTAGATAGGTCGGACACAAAGCCGAACAGGGGCATGTCCCCGCCGTGAAGCCGGAGGAACCTCCGGCAATCCCTTTTTAAGGGGCTTATCTAGTGTCTGTGCTGTCAATTCATATCGATGAAAGCGGAAATCTGAATCTTTCAAACAGACAGAATCCTGAATATTGCCTTACTATGGTCTTCCATAATCAGGAAGACGATATCTCTACAGAATTTTCTGTTCTTAATACGAAACTTAAAAATATAATAGGATGTAATGAATCCTTCATCCATACAATGCCACTTATAAGACAGGATGAACCTTATGCTTCTTTCTTAAGAGAAGAAAGGATTAAGATATTCACAACATTTGCAGCATTTGTATCAGTATTACCTATTCGTTACAAAACTTTCTTCATTACCAAGACTTTCTATCAGAATGAATTTCAGATGGAAGAAGCTTTCATTCATCAGATAAGCAGTTTTATCAATGAAAGACTCGAATGCTTTCAGTACTCTGACAAAATCATAATCTACTGCGACCGAGGACAGAAAATCATAAGCAGAATACTCAGAAACACATTTGGTGATATCTTTGGAGGAATAGTAGATTTCCGCACAGCTTATCAGAAAGATTACAGACTTATGCAAGTTGCAGATTATATCTGCACACTGGAACAATCCAGAATCAGGTGGGATAAGCATAGACCGACAAAATCTGAAAAGGATTTTTTCCTAACCCGACAGATATTCATGAAGAACTTCTATAAGAAGATATGCAGAAAACACATCTGAATCACTACCTGCCTTGATTTTTAATAGGCAGTTCTTTTTGTTATTTCTTATGAAAATTGAAATTACAATTCCTACAAAAAAAATTGATCACCCGTCTTGGACAAGAATTTAAATTCTTATATTATATAAAGTTACTATCTAATAAAAAAACAAATCTTTATAATTGGCTTTAGAGCAAAAACATCTCCTCTGAAGAAAGCCTTGAATGCTGAGGATAAATCAGCAGACACGCACTGCTGGCTCTAAAGAGGGGCATCTCTGAGCCAGGAATATGCAGGCTTCAGGGTATGCGCAATAAAGTTGTTGAGATCGAAGGCTGAATGGCTCTTGCCACGTCTTATGTAAGACTTTGAAGAGTATTCCAGGGGTGGTTCCAGACAAAGCGGCAGCAGCCGGTGATGCGGGTCATCATCTGTAGGATAAAGCCTGCAGCGGTACGCCTTCTATTACATTCTACCATAGGACGTAGCTTTGCAATACTAAAAACCTGTCAGTTCTCTCTGCATTCAGATCCTATGCAAGCATGATGAGGTATCTGTGGATGATTTTATATCACGCATTGGTTATGGAATCTTTATCAGGAAGATTGCCTATTAAATTGGTTTGATTCGAATTTCATCCATGATGAAAAAGCAATGGACAAGAGCAGCAACAATCATTAGAATCTTGATAGATCAACAATTGATAAATCAAAAAAGGAAGACATGGCACTTACATTGCATCAGCTTTTATACAGGGCGTCCCGTGGCCAGAACAGCTATTTCCAGCCTACCCTCGAAGAACTGGAACTGGGACGTGGACAGCCAAGGGTATTACGCTATCTGGATGAGAACGGGGAATCCAGCCAGAATGAAGTTGCAGAGGGATGCAGCATGGATCCTGCATCTGTCTCACGCATGGCCGAAACACTGTTCAAAAATGGATTCATAGTCAGGAAGGAAGATAAGGATAACAGGAGAAGCAACAGGCTTCACCTCACAGAAAAAGGGAAAATGGCAGTGGATATCTGGAAAAAAAGATCTGAAGAAGTTGAGAAGATCATGCTTTCCGGTTTCAGCGAAGAGGAAAAAGAGAATCTCGCCTTTTACCTTGAACGCATAATTGACAACTACGCAAAAGGAGAAAAGAATGCATAGTTTCAGGAAACTGCTATCTTATCTGGAGCCATACAGGAAGGATCTAGCCATTGCATGCTTCCTTCTAGTCATTGAAGCCGCTTTCGAGCTGGTCATTCCAAGCCTTATTGCGGACTTAATCGATGTGGGAGTTGCTAATGGAGATGTAGGCTACATGCTGTACAAAGGTGCTGAAATGGCAATATGCGCAATACTTGCACTCTTTACCGGACTCCTTTATGCCCGTTTTGCAGCGCGCGCTGCCTTTGGCTGGGGTGCGAATATCAGGGAGAAGGAGTATGAGCATCTGCAGGAATACTCCTTCTCGAACATCGACAAATTCGAAACATCTTCCCTGGTTACGAGGATGACAAGCGATGTAACTGTCATGCAGAATGCAATCAATGGCGGGCTCAGGCCGTTAATGAGAGCTCCACTGATGTTCAGCCTTGGAATCATCTTTTCATTCACGATGAATGCAGAACTTGCCATCGTTTTCCTTATACTTGCCCCTTCCCTCGGCATAATCCTTTTTGCGATCGTGAGGAAAGTTGCACCGCTATATTCAAAACTTCAGAAGACAGTTGACAGCCTAAATGCCGTAGTTGAAGAAAACGTACGGGCCATCAGGACTGTGAAGGCATTTATCAGGGAAAAGCATGAAGAGGATAAATTCGACAAAGTCAACACAGCACTGAAGATCCAGGGAACGGATACCAGCAGCCATGCTGTGCTGAACCTTCCAATCTTCCAGTTCGTAATGTATTTATGCATAGTCCTGCTTATGCTAATTGGTGGCATCATGATCCTTAACGGGAAAATGCAGGTGGGAACACTCACAGGATTTCTCAGTTATGTAATGCAGGTGCTTAACTCAATGATGATGCTCTCCAATGTCTTTCTGCTTCTTACAAGGTCCCTTGCCTCTGCAGAACGTATAAATGCGGTCCTTGAGGAAGTTCCGGACCTGAAGGAGGTGGATAATCCGAAAGAAGTGGTTGAGAATGCGGACATCGCATTCAGGAATGTATCATTCAAATACTCAAGAAAGGCAAAGGAGAATACGCTTGAAAATATAAATCTCGTAATTCATGAAGGTGAGACAGTAGGCATACTTGGTGGAACCGGAAGCGGAAAATCAACGCTTGTACAGCTGATCGAACGGCTTTATGACGTTACTGAGGGAGAAGTTATCATAGGAGGAGTGAACGTAAAGGAGTACTCGCTCAAGTGCCTGAGGGATGCCGTATCCATTGTCCTGCAGAAGAATCTGCTGTTTACAGGAACTGTAAGGGAAAATCTCCTCTGGGGAGATGGAAATGCAGATGATGATGAAATCTGGGATGCATGCGAAAAAGCAGGAGCTGCAGAATTCCTCCGCCGCTTTCCAAACGGGCTGGATACAGATCTCGGACAGGGAGGGGTAAATGTATCTGGAGGACAGAAGCAGAGGCTATGCATAGCACGAACTCTTCTGAAAAAGCCGAAAGTGCTTATCTTTGATGATTCTACAAGTGCTGTAGACACTGATACAGAGAGGAAAATCAGGACCGCACTTGCAAATTTGGGCGGAGTTACGAAGATCTACATTGCACAGAGGATATCTACAGTGATGAATGCAGATAAGATAGTGATCCTTGATGAAGGAAGGATCGTGGATACTGGAAACCATGAAAGCCTGCTAAAGGATTCAGGAATCTACAGGGAAATATATGAAAGCCAGCTGAAAGGAGGGACACTTTAATGCCACAGGCAATGAGCAGCAAAAAACCGAAGAATATGCTTTATACGGCAAAACGCCTACTCTCCTACATGGGTCGCCATAAATTCTCATTATTGTCAGTGGCAGTGCTTGTGGCCCTGAGCGTCATATGCAACCTGATGGGAACATACATGGTGCGTCCTGTGATAAACGGCCTAACAGAAGGAAGTGGAATGCCAGGACTCATAAGAGGTGTTTCCATCACAGCAGTTATTTACGTTGTCGGAGTGGCAGCTGCCCTTCTCTATACCCAGATAATGGCACGCTCAGCGCAAAGTGTCGTATACGACATCAGGAAAGATCTTTTTTGCCATATGCAGAGCCTCAGCCTCCGTTTCTTTGACAGCCATCAGCATGGTGATGTAATGAGTTACTACACAAATGATGTGGACACAATAAACGATGCACTGAACAACAGCTTTGCCGCAGTTGTGAAGAATGGAATACAGATAGCAGGAACCATGAGCATGCTGCTTGTTCTCAACTGGAGACTTTCCATAATAGTGTTCATTTCTTATCTGCTGATGTTTGCATATGTGCGCCACAGCGCAAGAAGCAGCAAGAAGTACTATACAAAGCAGCAGCAGTCACTGGGTGAACTTGATGGCTATATCCAGGAGATGACAGCGGGAGAAAAGGTCATAAAGGTCTTTAACCATGAAAGTGAGAACCTGAAGGAGTTCAGGCGTCTCAACAGGGAACTTCAGGAGCAGGGAACAAGTGCCCAGGCATATGCGTCAACAATGATTCCGGCTGTTGTGAGCATATCATTCCTGACTTATGCCATTGTCGCGATTGCCGGCGGTTTCATGGTCATAAAAGGCTTAAGCGATTTAGGAGCGCTTGCCTCGTACCTCGTATTTGTCAGGCAGTCGGCAGCCCCTATCAACCAGTTCACGCAGCAGAGCAATTTCCTGCTCTCTTCCCTGGCAGGAGCTGAACGCATCTTTGAACTGATAGACAGGAAAAGTGAAGTGGATGAAGGGAATGTGACACTTGTCAAGGCAAAGGATGGAGTATGGGACTGGAAGAGGGAGGATGGAGAACTTATTCCTCTTAAGGGGGATGTAAGGTTCAATAACGTGACATTCTCATATGAGAAAGGGCATCCAGTGCTCAAGGATCTCTCACTTTATGCAAAACCGGGACAGAAGATTGCATTTGTAGGCTCAACCGGAGCAGGAAAGACAACCATAACAAACCTTATCAACCGCTTCTATGATATCGAGAAAGGGGAAATCCATTATGATGGCATCAATGTAAAGGATATCAGGAAGAAGGATCTGAGGCATTCGCTTGCAATGGTTCTGCAGGACACTCATCTCTTTACAGGGACAATCAGGGACAATATAAGGTATGGAAGGCTTGATGCGGCAGATGAAGATGTGGAGAAAGCCGCAAAGATTGCAAATGCAGATTCTTTCATACGCCGTCTTCCTAACGGGTATGAGACGATGGTCGTCTCAGACGGAGCAAACCTCTCTAGCGGACAGAGGCAGCTGATAGCAATTGCACGTGCTGCTGTTGCTGACCCTCCAGTACTGATCCTTGATGAGGCAACAAGCAATATCGATACGAGGACTGAAGATCTCATTGAAAAGGGAATGGACCGCCTGATGGAAGGGCGTACGGTATTCGTCATTGCCCATAGGCTCTCCACAGTAAGGAACGCAAATGCGATCATGGTCTTGGAAGGGGGATGCATCGTAGAGCGTGGAACACACGATGAGCTGATGAGAATGGGTGGAAGGTACTATAAACTTTACAATGGAATGTTCGAACTCTCTTGATAGTGCTTTGAAAGGTAATTATCATAGCCTTTGCCATGATGCACTTTATTAAGAATGAGATAGTGTTTTCCATAGCGCTGCTTCTGGCAGTGCTGACTTCTTTTATAGTTCCTCCATCAATGGAAACGGTGAATGCCATAGACTTCAGGACGCTTTCGCTGCTGTTTGCACTGATGGGAGTCTCTGAGGGCTTGAAGGCCTCAGGGCTCTTTCCGGTGATTGCGGACACTCTGTCAAGAAAAAGCGGAAACAGGAGAAGGCTTTCCCTCCTTCTGATACTGATCGTATTCTTTTCATCCATGCTTTTCACAAATGATGTCGCGCTTTTGATGTTCGTGCCGTTTTCACTCATCATAATGCATAAGGAGAAGGCAGAAGGAGGCTATGCCATAAGGCTGGTTGTCCTTGAGACGATCGCTGCGAACCTCGGATCAATGGCAACACCTGTCGGGAATCCCCAGAATCTCTTCATCTGCTCCCACTTCAGCCTGATGGCATCGGATTTCTTCAGGACCATACTGCCCTATTCCATCATTTCACTTGCCCTTATCCTGATAGCATTCTTCATTCTCCTTCCAGATAAGCAAAAACTTACATCGGATCATGAGAACACAATACCGCTGAAGCGGAAAAAGACTGCCCTTTACCTGGCATTCCTCTTTCTTGCACTGCTAGCGGTATTCCACGTCCTGGACTACAGGATCCTGCTTTTATCAGAACTGGTCCTTATACTCATTTTCGACAGGAAAACACTTCTGAGGATCGATTATATCCTCCTTCTGACATTTGTATGCTTCTTCATATTCAGTGCAAATATAAGATCCATTGATGCTGTCAGGAATATGCTCTACAGCCCCATGCAGAGCCATCCGGTACTTACATCTGCCATTGCATCCCAGATAATAAGCAACGTTCCATCAGCAATACTTCTCTCCCCTTTCACAGAGCATTTTGAAGGGGTGCTTATCGGTACGGATATCGGAGGGCTTGGCACTCCAATTGCATCGCTGGCATCCCTTATTTCGCTTAAGATCTATGCAAAGAAGGAGAATGCTAACATGAAAAGATACCTTGCAGTGTTCCTGTCACTTAATGTGATCATGCTCCTGATCCTAGCGATGTTCACCTTCATTTTCTGAGAAAAGCATCACATCCTGTTTTCTGCCATTCCACCTGTCATCTATAATAAGACAAGGAGAGAAAAATGAAGGACTTTGCAAAAGTTAGGAAAAACCTTGAAAAGCTTGGATACAGCGTGATGGAATTCGATACCTCAAAGGAGGCACTGGAGTATCTGGACAGCACAATTGACGGGCAAAGCGTTGGCTTTGGAGGATCTGAGACTGTTATGGAAATGGGGCTTTATGATGCCCTCTCAAAGCACAATACGGCAATAACGCACCACAGGGGTTGGAATGGAAAGACGCAGGATGAAATGAGAGCGCTGGCTGCAGGGACTGACATCTACATCTCTTCAGTGAATGGATTATCAGAAGACGGGGAAATAATAAATATTGATGGAAGGGGCAACAGGCTCGCATCAACCCTTTTCGGCCATAAGAAAATTATATTCGTAGTTGGAGAGAACAAGATTGAAAGCAGCTATGAAAAAGCACTCTGGAGGGCCAGGAATATTGCAGGGCCAAAGAATGCAAAAAGGCTAGGGATGAAAACACCATGCGCTGTAAATGCAGACAGGTGCTACAACTGCTCATCGGAAGACAGGATATGCCGGGCTCTCCTAGTATTGTGGGAAAAGCCCATGGATTCAGATATTCAGGTCATACTCATTCACGAGAATCTTGGGTTTTAGAAAACTGCATCATATAGGACTGCAATAGGCTGAAATCCATAGAAAAATATGCATATTTTGCATTTTTATGCATAAAATTTGCATATTCAAACGCCTAAGCATTGACAGAAAGCCCATTTTTCTTAATAGTTTAACCATAGTTAATTTTAAACTATGTTTTCATACTTATCTTGGGAGGAAAAACTATGAAGAAGAAATTATTGGCTATTGCCATTGCCGCAATGCTTGCTTTCGTTCCTCTATTTGCACAGGGTGGAAGCGATGGAAGCGGAACCCTTCGCTTTGGAACTGGCGGTGACCAGGGAACATATTATGGCTTTGGAAACGTACTTGCACAGAGGATTTCCTCTGAAACAGACACATCCGTAGTTGCTGTTGTAAGCGCAGGAAGCCAGGACAACATTGAAATGATGGATATGGGAAGCTACCAGCTCGGCTTTGTCCAGACAGACGTAATGAGCTATGCATATAATGGAACAAACCTGTTTGCAGAGACAGGTGCTGTTACAGATTTCTCAACCGTAGCTGCCCTTTATATGGAGCAGGTTCAGATTGTCACACTTGATCCGAATATCAAGACAGTTGCGGACCTGAAGGGCAAAACGGTTTCCATCGGATCTTCAGGATCTGGAGTATACTACAATGCACTTGATATCCTCGGCGCATATGACATCACAGAAAGCGACATCAACCCAACCTACCAGAGCTTCGGAGACAGTGTTGATGCCCTGCAGGATGGAAAGATTGATGCAGCATTTGTAGTAGCCGGTGCTCCTACAGTTGCAGTCTCCACACTCGCAGCAACACACAAGGTATACCTCGTATCCATCGATGATGAGCACATTGAAAAGCTTCTGACAGACAGCCCTTACTACAGCCCATATACAATCAAAGCTGATGTATACGGAACAGACGCTGACTGCCAGACAGTAGCAGTAGGTGCAGTCATCATTGCACGCGATGATGTATCTGAAGATGCCATCTATGATGTGGTTTCCACAATATTCAATGACAAGGAAGCAATCACAGCAAGCCATGACAAGGGAAGGGAGCTTGACCTGGGATTTGCAACATCAATCACAACAGTTCCATACCATGCAGGAGCTGCAAGGTACTTTGCAGAACAGGGAATAACTGTTCCAACCAAATAAAACGGCTTGAAATACCTGAAGGGCTGTGAAAAACAGCCCTTTTATTCACTCAGATAGGAGAACATCTATTGAAAAAGAAAAAAGAAAAAGAAACACACATTTATGACGATTCCGTCGGGACTATGGCGGACGTAGAAGCAGTTATGAAAAAGTATGACAGGGAAAGCAATACCAGGATCTGGGAAGGCGTTCCAAAGAGGGTCATACACTATCTCATGGCTGCTTTTGCTATTTACTGCATCATAGATGCAATCTTTCTCACCACTCTTCAGGAGGTACGTTATTCAGTCTTTATGGGCATGATAATCCTTCTTGGATTCTTAACTTTCCCCGTGAAGAAAGGTTATGAAAGGGTCAATTACATGCCATGGTATGATATCCTGATAATGATCATCGGATCAGGAGCATATTTCTTCTATTCCGCAAATGCAATGACTGTCATAAGGCTGTCTGCAAGGATCATGGCAAACCCAATGTACATGGTGATAGGCCTGATTGGAATCCTTGCACTTGTAGAACTCTGCAGGCGCTGTGTCGGCCTTCCAATCCTGTGCGTTGCAGGCGTCCTGGTCATTTACACGCTCGCAATCGGAATCAGCCCGCAGCAGCTTATAAGGACTCTCTTCTACACTGCAAACGGCATCTTCTCCACCCCGGTCGGAGTCTGCGTCAAATTCATTGTCATATTCATTATTTTCGGTGCTTTCCTTGAAAGGACCGGAGTGGCCGATTTCTTCATCCGCTTTGCAAATGCTGCCGTTGGAAGGTTCTCAGGCGGACCGGCAAAGGTAGCAGTAGTCGCATCAGCACTGGAAGGAATGGCATCAGGATCATCTGTTGCAAATACAGTCGGCTCCGGATCAATAACAATTCCAATGATGAAGAGAATGGGTTACCGCCCGGAATTCGCTGCAGCCGTAGAAGCTGCTGCCTCAACAGGAGGACAGATCATGCCTCCTATCATGGGAGCTGCCGCATTCCTTATGGCAGAGTTCACAGGCATCCCATACGGAAGAATTGCAGTCATGGCAATCCTTCCTGCAGTACTGTACTTCACAGGAATTTTCATTGCAGTGCACCTTGAGGCCAAGAAGATGGGACTGGAAGGGATTCCAAAGGAAGATCTTCCAAAACCAAAGGAACTGGTGAAGGAAATTTACCTGCTTCTTCCCCTCATTGCCCTGATCTACCTCGTTGGCACAAATACATACACGATGGCCTACTCTGCAACACTCTCAATCCTCGTTGCCATGATTGTTGGAGTCATCCATAAGATCATTCCGCATATCGGCCTTACAAAGGAAGGCGAAGAGGAAGAGGAGAAAGGTGAAAAGCCATCACTGTCATTTTCATGGATCATGGATGCATTTGAGAATGGTTCGAGAAGTTCCATCACGGTTGTAGTTGCCTGCGGCATAGCCGGAATCATTTCCGGATGCATCACAGTTACTGGACTGGCATCAATACTGCTTGGAACGATCGTAGCCCTGTCACATGGATTTGTCATCATAGCCCTGCTTCTCACAATGCTCTGCTGCATCGTACTGGGAATGGGAGTCCCTACCACTGCAAACTACTGCATAATGGCCGGTGTCTGCGCCCCTATCCTCATTGCTCTGAATGTTGAGCCTGTTGCAGCCCATTTCTTCGTATTCTACTTTGGAATAGTTGCAGACATCACGCCGCCTGTGGCACTGGCGGCATATGCAGGATCAGCCATAGCAAAATCTGATCCTATGAGAACAGGTCTTGTAGCTACAAAGCTTGCAATAGCCGCATTCATAGTACCATATGTTTTTGCCCTGAATCCGGCAATGCTGTTTGTCAATGTGGAGAGCGTATTTGAGATCGTGCAGATCTGCATTACAGCCCTTTTCGGCATTTTTGGAATTGCAGCAGCACTGAATGGGTATCTTGCCCGTCCGCTTAACATAGCCACAAGAATCATAATGGCTGTTGCAGGACTGCTGATGGTTGTTCCGGGAACAATTACGGACCTTATCGGACTTGTAACACTCGTACTCGTTTTCGTATATGAATACGGAATGAAAAAGAAGAGCGAGATAAAGACTGCATAAGTTCAGTCAAACACTTTTTGGGGACTGTCGGGAGGCAGTCCCTTTTTCATTGCTCCTCCCCTCTTGAATTGCTCATCAACTCTGGCGAAAATCTAGACTAGGTGAAAATGATGAGGGACAAGATCATAGTAAAGGGTGCTAAAGTACATAACTTGAAGAATATAGATGTCGCTGTTCCGCTTGGAAAGACAGTGGCAATTGCCGGAGTATCTGGATCCGGCAAGTCATCACTTGCGCTCGGAGTGCTTTATGCTGAAGGATCCAGGCGGTACCTGGAATCACTATCAACATATACAAGACGCAGGATGACGCAGGCAGAGAGGGCTTATGTGGATGAAGTGCTATACATACCAGCTGCACTAGCTCTCAGGCAGCGCCCTGGAATTCCAGGCATAAGGAGCACTTTTGGAACTCAGAGTGAGCTGCTGAACAGCCTCAGGCTCATGTTCTCACGCCTGGCAAGCCACAGATGCCCAAACGGCCACTATATCGAGCCTACAATAGATGTTGCGGCAGAAAAAGAAATAAGATGCCCCATATGTGGAGAAACTGTCAATGCACCAGCAGCAGAAGAGCTTTCCTTCAACAGCCAGGGAGCCTGCCCCAGATGCAATGGAACTGGCATAGTCAGGACTGTTGACATTGATACCCTTGTTCCTGATGACAGCCTCACTATAGAAGAAGGTGCAGTTGCCCCATGGAACTCCCTTATGTGGTCCCTGATGGTCGATGTATGCAGGCAGATGGGTGTAAGGACTGACATACCGTTCAGGGATCTGAGCGGAAGGGAAAAGGAGATCGTATTCCATGGTCCGGCAGAGAAAAAGCACATCTTCTATAAGGCAAAGAATTCAAACCAGGCAGGAGAGCTGGACTTCACATACTTCAATGCTGTCTATACCGTAGAGAACGCCCTTAAGAAAGTTAAGGATGAAAGCGGGATGAAAAGGGTTGAGAAATTCCTGAAGGAAGAGGAATGCCCTGAATGCCATGGATCAAGGCTCAGCGAAAGGGCAAGATGGCCGAAGATCCTTGGCCTCTCACTTGATGAAGTCACACGCATGACACTGAGTGAAATAGCTGAGTGGGTAAAGCTTGTTCCCCCTTCCCTGCCCGAACCAATGCAGAAAATGGCACTTAATATCGTAGAGTCATTTTCAGATAACGCAAAGCGCCTGCTAGATCTTGGACTTGGATACCTGAGCCTTGACAGGTCTTCAAGTACGCTTTCAACAGGAGAGAGGCAGCGTGTGGAGCTTTCAAGGGCTGTAAGGAACAGGACAACAGGAGTCCTGTATGTCCTTGATGAGCCATCAATCGGCCTGCATCCTTCGAATATTGAGGGGCTTAAGGGAGTAATGAATGACCTGATAAGCGATGGGAACTCCGTTATACTTGTAGATCATGACACTCAAATACTGAAGGATGCGGACTACATGATAGAAATGGGCCCTGGAAGCGGAAAAGATGGGGGAAGAGTGCTTTCAGAGGGCACAATTGATGAGATAATGGATTCCCCTGTTTCCAGGATCGGACCATTCCTGAAGAAAAATGCAGAGAGGCAAGCCAGGAAGAAAGCTGAAAAGGAGGAACTATTCAGGTATGGCTCAATCAGTATGGAAACAGGTCAGATACATACAGTTAAGCCACTGGAAGTAAAGATTCCAAAAGGGAGGATGAGCGTGATTACCGGAGTATCTGGATCAGGAAAGACCACCATGATACTGGAAAGCCTTGTCCCTGCCCTAAGTGCCCTTGTAAAGGGAGAAAAGCTTCCGTGCCATGTGAAAAGCATAAAGGCTGACGGGATAAGGCAGGTCAAGCTGATCGATGCATCTCCAATCGGCATAAACATACGCAGCACTGTAGCAACATATGCAGGAATCCATGATGAGCTTAGGAAGCTCTTTGCAAAAACAGAAAAGGCCAGAGAGCTCAAGCTGAAAGCCGGCGACTTCTCATATAATACCGGAAAACTCAGATGCAGCACATGCGACGGATGCGGAACAATAAGCCTGGATGTCCAGTTCCTTCCTGATGTGGATATCCCCTGCCCTGAATGCCATGGCTTACGCTATGGAAAGGATGTTAAGAACATAAGGATAAAAGGATGTGATGGAGAGTACTCCATCGCAGATATCATGGAAATGGATGTAAGCTCGGCAATAAAGGCCCTTAACCATTTCAAGTCCATCAGGGAACGCCTTGCAGTCCTTGAAAACCTCGGACTTGGTTACCTTACCCTTGGAGAAGAGACGCCGGAGCTCTCCGGAGGGGAAGCGCAGAGACTCAAGCTTGCAAGTGAGATGGGAAGGAAGCAGGAAGACTCCCTCTTTGTTTTTGATGAGCCGACAATAGGCCTTCATCCCCTGGATGTGGAAAGCCTGGTAAAGGTATTCCAGAGCCTGATTGAAAACGGTGCGACCGTAGTAATCATAGAACATGATCTCGATGTCATCAGGAATGCTGACTATATTGTTGATATGGGACCTGGAGGAGGAAAAGAAGGAGGAAGGATAGTGGCAGCTGGAACATTAGATGATATAAGGAATGCAAAAGAGAGCATAACTTCAAGATACATTTGAACAGGAGAGAGGGCCGGAGCCCTCTCAAAAGTAACAAACTAACAAGTCTTATTCTGGGGAAGAATGAAAAAACTTTTTATTCTTTCCCTTAATACTAAGAAGGAAATGAGTTGGAAAAGCAAAGCATTCCTGTATATTGGATGTAGATTGAGCTATTCTGGAAACCGAAATTTCTCCCGATAGGAAAAAACTTGTCTGTTTTTATTTTTTCAATAAATTAATTTGTCTATTTCCAGTAAAAACTGGCATTTCAGCCCCATTAACGATATTGAAACAGATTCGCTGAAAGAAATAAACTCATGCTCAGACAAGAAACTTATTTAGGAGCAAAAGAAAAAAAATGAATGGTATAACAATAATGATTATTGCCATCATTGCCCTTGTTGCTGGATATGTTTTCTATGGCCGCTATCTTGCAAGGAAATGGGGCGTAGACAACAATAAAAAGACTCCAGCTGTAGAGATCAATGACGGAATTGACTATGTACCGACAAAAAAACAGGTTGTATTCGGACACCAGTTTGCATCCATTGCAGGTGCAGGCCCGATAAACGGCCCTATCCAGGCTGCATACTTTGGATGGCTTCCAGTCCTACTCTGGTGCCTTCTTGGAGGCATCTTCATCGGAGCTGTACAGGATTTTTCCAGTATGTACGCATCCGTGCGCAATAAGGGCAGGAGCATCGGAATTATCATTGAGAACTATGTTGGAAAGACAGGCAAAAGGCTGTTTTTGCTTTTTGTATACTTCTTCTCAATCCTCGTAGTTGCAGCTTTCTCAGATATCGTAGCAAAGAGCTTTGGAATTTCTCCGGATTTCACAGACCAGGTCAACTATGCAAACACACAGGTTGCCCTGACATCAATGCTCTTCATTATGGCTGCTGTCGGATTTGGTTTCCTCAATAAATATGTGAAGCTCAACACAGCTTCAAATACAGCAATCTCCATTGTGCTGCTAGTCATCTGTGTAGCTGTCGGATGCCTTTTCCCTATCCTGAAGCTAAGCGTGAACACATGGATGATCCTGGTATTCATCTATATCCTGATTGCATCTGTCACACCGGTCTGGGCTCTCCTGCAGCCAAGGGATTACCTCAACAGCTACCTTCTCATCTTCATGATTGCAGCAGCAGTTATCGGAATCTTTGTAGATAATCCTCCTATGCAGCTTCCAGCCTTCACAGGCTTCACAACACAGGCAGGAACACTCTTCCCTATCCTTTTTGTCACAGTTGCATGCGGTGCTGTTTCAGGCTTCCATTCACTCGTATCTTCAGAGACAGCTTCAAAGCAGGTAGAGAAAGAAAGCGATATGCTTCCAATCAGCTATGGTGCCATGCTTGTTGAATCCCTTCTGGGAGTAATTGCACTTATCGCGGTCGGTTCTGTCGCTGTAAACGGAGAAGTGCCTCAGGGAACGCCTCAGGTAATCTTTGCAAACGCAGTTTCTGGATTCCTCTCAAAGCTTGGCATTCCTTCCGATGTTTCATTCACACTCATTTCACTGGCTGTATCTGCATTCGCCCTTACATCCCTTGATTCTGTAGCACGCGTTGGACGCCTCAGCTTCCAGGAACTCTTCCTTGATAAGGAGGATGAGGATGCAAACCTTCCTCAATGGAAGAAGATCCTTACAAACAGATGGGTCGCAACGATCATCGTACTTGTACCTTCTTTTGCACTTGCAAAGGTTGGCTACCAGGAGATATGGGCACTTTTCGGATCTGCTAACCAGCTTCTTTCCGTACTTGCACTGGCAGCTGTTGCCGTATATCTGAAGAGGGCAAGGAAAAGCAACAAGATGATGCTCTTCCCTATGTTCTTCATGCTTGCGGTTACAGTGTTCGCACTTCTCCAGCTGATATTCAACAATATCATGAATTTTGGCCAGACAGCTGTTTCAACATTCGGACAGACAATGCAGATCATCCTGGCTCTTATCCTTGTTGCACTTGCAATAATAGTAGTTATTGCATGCTGCAGGAAACTCTTTGGAAAAGAGGAAGAGGGAAAAGCAAGGGCTTAAGGTTTTTCAGCAAGGCAAGGCAGTCACGTTCCTGTGGCTGCTTTTTTTATGATATTATTTAGGCATGGTTAATGATGCAAAAATAAGGATGATGGCCTTCTATGGGGGAAATCTGCACGATATAGATCATTTCATAAGGGTGAATTACTATGCAGATCTCATTGCAAGGATTGAAAAGCTTGATGCAGGAACCTGCCTGACAGTAGCACTTTCATCAATCGTTCATGATATTTCGTGCCCGCTCTGCAGGAAAAAGTATGGAAAGGCTGAAGGAAAACTGCAGGAAAAGGAAAGTGATGCACTGGTGCGGGAATTCCTAAAGCCATATGATCTTCTGGACTCTGTACTGGAGAGGATCTGCTATATCGTCTCGCACCATCATTCGCCTGAGAGAGCTGATGGAATTGATTTCCAGATCATAATAGAGGCTGACGCAATTGCAAATGCAGAAGAAGCAGATTACAGCAAGGAAAGAATTATAAGCATGAGGAATTCAGTCTTCAGGACTGAAGGAGGAATAAGAGTGCTTGACAGCATATTCTGCCTTGGAGGAAGGGATGAATAATTCATTTTCAAAACAATACTATGGAAAAGCACTGGACCTGCTGAAAAAGGCTGCCGTAATTCCTTCTCCGTCAGGAAAGGAAGATAAGAGAGTTGAGTTCATCATGAACTGCCTCAGGAAAGACGGGATAGGAAGCGCCTACACAGATGAGGCAAAAAATGTGATCATCCCATACAACGATGATGGAGCAAATGGCCTTGATGTGTTTGCAGCCCATACGGATGTGGTTTTTCCAGACCTGACTCCCCTTCCGCTTTCTGTTGAAGGGAATATCATGCGCTCTCCGGGCATAGGAGACAATACGGCACATTTTGTATCCCTCATGATGTATGCGCACTATTTCTTTTCTGTAAAGCCGAAGACAGGAAGAGGCATTCTCTTCGTGCTTAACTCATCAGAGGAAGGGACTGGAAACCTTCTTGGGGTAAGGACGCTGTTTAAGAACTATGGCCACAGGATCAGGACGTTCACATCATTTGACCAGTCACTGGATAAAGGAATAGTCAACACGGCAGTTGGAAGTGAGCGCTATAGGATAAAGGCAGAGACAGAAGGAGGCCACTCCTATTTTGACTTTGGGAAAAGGAGTGCGATAGACGCCATTACATCCCTTGTCCAGAGATTCTACCGGCAGGATCCTCCTGAAGGAACGACATACAATGTGGGAACAATTGCTGGAGGAACGGGCATAAACACAATAGCCCAGGAGGCAGAGTGCACATATGAGTTCAGGTCAGCAAATCACTCTGATTTAAGAAAAATGAGGGAGGAATTTGAGAAAATCCTCTTTTACATGAATGATGATGATGTGAAAATCACAGCCGATCCCATTGGAATCAGGCCCTGCGGAGTGGAGACAGATACAAAGTGGCTTGAGCAGAAGGCAGAAAAAGCCCTTTCTGCATTCTCCTACCCTGCATTCAGGACATCCTCATCAACAGACTGCAACATTCCCCTATCCATGGGTATTCCTGCCATCTGCTTCGGCCTGGTAAAGTATGAGGGAATGCATACAAGGAATGAGTTCATATATCTTGACAGCTATGTACATGGCCTTGATATCGGACTAAACTACATACTGGATGTTACGGAGGCTCAGACATGGAAAAACTCCTGATCGTTGTTGATATGCAGAAAGATTTCATTTCAGGAAGCCTTGGAACGGATGAGGCGGTTAGGATTGTTCCTCTTGTACGGAAGAAGATAGAAAACTTTGATGGCATGGTAATATTCACGCTCGACACTCACTATGCAAACTACCTTGAAACAGAAGAAGGCAGGAACCTTCCTGTGAAGCACTGCATCAAGGGCACAGAAGGCTGGGAGCTTGATGACAGCATTAAAGCCTTCAAGGACATGGCATTTGAGAAATCCTCATTTGGCAGTGTTGAGCTTGCCCTGTATATAAAGCAGAGGGAAAATGAGATTGAATCCGTTGAGCTTGCAGGACTATGCACTGACATCTGCGTAATAAGCAATGCCATTCTTATCAAGTCATTCTGTCCGGAAATGAAAGTCATTGTAGATCAGTCATGCACTGCAGGGGTGACTCCGGAACTGAAGGATGCAGCACTCAAAGCAATGGCAAGCTGCCAGATCAGGATAGTTTAGCCCTGAGAAGGAACTACTGCAAATCAAGAAAGACATTCTTCTGCACTCTTATGCTATAATCTTCCATAATAAGGAGGCAGAAATGCAGAAGGATAATGACAGGAAGAACCTGATATACTTTCCACTTGGAACATTCGGACGGGACATGGTGTATGCACTTGTGACGAATTTCCTACTTACCTTTATCCTTTTTACGCAGAGCCTTGATGCAAGCCAGCTCACTGCGATAACAGCCATCATGATAGGAGCCAGGATCTTTGATGCGCTGAATGATCCTGTAATGGGAAACATAATTGAGCGCACAAGGTCCAGATGGGGGAAATTCAAGCCATACCTGATTTCCGGCATACTGCTTACAAGCCTGGTAGTCTACCTGATGTTCAACACAGGGCTGGAAGGCTGGCCGTTTGTCGTCTTCTTTGGAATAATATACTTCTCATACAGCATCGCATACACAATGCATGACATCTCTTACTGGGGCATGATACCAGCGCTGAGCAGGGATCAGGAGCTTAGGAATAAATTCACCAGCCGCACTACCCTAGTTGCAGGAATCGGAGGGACCCTTGCAAATATCCTGATTCCGATGCTTACTGCAGGTGCCTTTGCCATAGGAGGCTCAAGCAGGATTGCATTCGGCCGCATCGCACTGGCTGTCGGAATTATAGCGCCAGTCTTCCTTCTCATTACAGTCCTGAAAGTCAGGGAAGACAGGTCAGATATGGAAAAGCAGGCACCCAAAGTGAGCTTCAGGAAGATCTTCAGTACAGTCCGCTATAACGACCAGCTGCTCTGGTGTGCCCTCTTCCTGCTTCTGCAGCAGATTGGGAATGGAATTGCCCTCTCAGGCCTCGGATCGACCTATATATACTTTGAATTCGGATATGAAGGAGGCCTGTTCTCTCTATATACGACACTTGGTATGCTTCCAACTGCATTCCTGATGATCTTCTATCCTTCGCTGAGCAGGAAATTTGGAAGAATAAGGCTTGTCAAAGGCCTGAGCCTTATTGCAGGCATAGGATATGCAGCCACACTTCTTTTTGGGCTCATTATGCCATCCGGCATGGCAAAGTTTGCGCTTATCACAATAGGCTACATGTTCTCCAATTTCGGGCAGTACGGGCTTTACCTTATTGCCATGATATCAATACTCAATACTGTTGAATACAATGAATACATGAGAGGGGAAAGGGATGAGGCAATCATCGCATCCCTGAGGCCATTCTTCACTAAGCTTGCTTCTGCACTGACTGTCCTGATCGCAACAGGGACATACATAATTTTCGGAGTGCTGAAGTACACTAACGGGATTTCTGATTACGAGAATCTTGCGGCCAGGGGACTGATCAGCGAGAGTGAAAAGCTGAACAGCATAGGAGCCCTGATTCAAAGTGCAACAAAAGGAGAAGCCAATTCCATGCTCATTACAATGTGCATCCTTCCCCTGCTCCTTCTCGTAATTTCATCAGCACTGTACCTTAAGAAATACAGGCTCGATGAGAAGACCTATGACGCAATCTGTGCAGAACTTGAGGCAAGGGAACATGGGAATAACTGAGGCAGTACTGAAAATCGCACTGAGAAAGCCAAGGATAGAAAGCTTTGACCGGGTCCTCTTCTTCGGCCCTCATCCTGATGACATAGAAATAGGGTGCGGAGCCACGGTAAGTAAGCTCTCCAGGCTTGGCAAGAACATAAGGTTTGTGATATGCACCGATGGAAGGTATGGAAGCAGCACGGTAAAGCCTGAAGATCTTGTCAGGATAAGGGAAAAAGAAGCTCTTTTAGGTGCAGGAAGGCTTGGCGTGAATGATGTCCATTTCCTCCATTTTTCTGATGGAGCATTCTATGACCAGGATGATCTGCTCAAAGCCATGGCATGTGAAATAGCAGATTTCAGCCCTGACATCATATTCTCCCCGGATCCGTTTGTATCAAATGAGAACCATCAGGATCACCTGAATGTCGCATATAATGCAAGACGCCTTTCATGTTTTGCCCCATATGAAGGGATTATGGGAAATTACGGGCTCTCAAGTGCTCCCTTAAAGGCTATATGCTACTATATGAGCGCAAGGAACAATACGGTATGCAAAGTAACAAAGGAAGATTTTCATGCCCAGCTTGATGCACTTAAAATGCATAAGTCCCAGTTTAGAGCAGATGCATCAGTCTTCACATACCTCAGGTTAAGGTCATTTGAGTATGGCCTGAAGCGTTTCAGAGCGCATGCAGAGGGATTCAGGATGCTTACAGAGACAGAGATGCACTGCCTTCCTGAAAAAGGGCTGTAAAAGGGAAAGAACAATAGATTCAGTTTCCAAAAAGTTCTTTCCTCAGATGTATTGTTCCTGCAAGCATCACAGCAAAACAGATTATCCAGGCAGCAGGCTCAGCAATGCATACTGCCCTGTAGCCGAACGAAGGAACGATAAAGAGGGCAAAGACAGTTTTCGTAACAAGTTCCAGAGCGCTTGTAGTAAGCGGAAGCAGAGGCCTTCCTATTCCCTGGTGCGCATTCCTCATTATCACAAGAAATGCCATGGGAGGAATCAGGGGAATGCTTATATGGAGATAGAGTGATGCGTTATCTATGACTGCTGCATTGTCTGAACCAGTAATGAGCCCAATAGCCGGCCTGGACAGGGTAAAGACAAAGAACATAGCAAGGACCCACCATAATAAGTAAAGTGAAACCGCAGATATTACACCACCCTTTATTCTCTCCTTCTTTCCAGATCCGTAGTTCTGGCTTGTATATGTTGCAATTGCAGAGCCAAGGGCAACGCCAGGGGTGAAGATAAACTCCGCAATGCGCCTGGATGCAACCTGTGCAGCAATATAGACCTCCCCAAGGGC
>CASFJV010000005.1 GCA_949295125.1 uncultured Spirochaetales bacterium | reverse complement strand
TGTCTGTCACCAAGTGTGAGCCCGTCATTATGCCAGCCGCAGTTATGACATGTCTTCGAAGAAGCGAAGAACCTGTCTGCTACTATCAGCGTCTTTCCATACCAGAGACATTTATATTCAATCTGTCTCCTGACTTCATGAAATGACGCATCCTGAATGTGTTTTGAGAGTTTATCATTCTTCATCATTCCGGATACATTCAAATCCTCAATGACAATTGCATCTGCTTGGCTGTCACAGACTATCTGCTTTGTCATCTTATGTATCGCATCCTTCCTGATGCATGTTATCTTCTCATGAAGAGAGGCTATCTCCTTTTTAAGCTTCATCCAGTTACGGGAACCTTTCTTCTTTTTAGACAGAAGCCGCTGAAAATGCTTCAGCTTTCTCTCATACTGCTTCAGTGTTCTCGGGTTCTCATAGTCACTGCCGTGTGAGCACACTGCAATCCTCCCGAGGTTTAAGTCAACTCCAATCACCTTTGGCTTGTCAGGGACAAAAGGTGAAGGTGCCTCATTACAGTCATCAAAGAGACAGGAAGCATATACTGTTCCAGAAGGATTGACAGTGACTGTGATGTTCTTGAGTTTCCCGGCAGGCTTTCTGTGTATCACAGCATCAACCCAGCCGACACCCTGGACATAGATGCGGCTATTCTCCGTATCGACCTTTCCTCTCTGAGGTATCCTGAAGCTCTTCTTCGAGTGGTGCTTGGACTTGTACTTCGGGTAAGAAGCATCCTTCCTGAAGAAAGCTTTGAATGCAGAGCTTAAATCTGCTGATACACATTGCAGAGTCTGTGCAGGTGCATCAGAAAGCCATGGGTATGCTTTCTTGAGAGTATGGCATATGAAGTTATTCAAATCGAAGGATGTATGACTTTCTCCTCTTCTCTTATAAGACTTTGAGCAGTATTCCAGAAGGCGGTTATAAGTGAAGCGGCAGCAGCCGGTGATGCGGGTCATCATCTGTAGGATAAAGCCTGTAGCGGTACGCCTTCTGCATGATTACATTATACCATAGGATATGAGATTCGTATAGCTTTGCTATACGAAAAACCAGTCATTTCTCTCCGTATTCAGATCCTATGCAAGCATGATGAGTTATCTGCGGAAGATTTTATATCAATATCCGGTTTCCATGATTAACGCTTTGCCTTCATTCTATGATAGAATCTGACTATGTATTTACTCGATCAGACATGGCTTCCATTCAGCAACCTGATGCTGCGCCACATTTACAATGTCCTGCTTATCTGCTCGGATTATGACAGGTTCATGCTTGAAGAGGATGGCAGGGTTGAGGAGGAGCTATATAAGGAATATACAGCTCTCGGACTGTCAAATCCGCCAAAGATCACGCATACAAACAACGAAGAAGAGGCATATGTACTTCTGGACCAGAGAAGGTTTGACCTTGTCATAACAATGCTTGATCTCGGCTCTGGAAGGGTTGAGAAGCTTGCTGAGAAGATAAAGAGCATTAAGCCTTACATGCCGATCATAGCGCTCTCGCCATCCCCTGACCACAGGAAAGTGCGGATCCTGAAAGGAGAGAGCTGCCCATACATAGACTACCTTTTCTACTGGCAGGGGAATGCATCCCTGTTCCTTGCTATGGTCAAGCTCATAGAAGACAGGATGAACATAGACCACGACACAGAAGAGGCGGATGTCCAGGTAATCGTCCTCGTGGAAGATTCTGTCAGGTTCATTTCATCATACCTTCCGCAGATGTACATGGCCTTAATAAGGCAGAACAGGATCAGCATCCTTGAGGCCCTGAATGACTGGGGAAAGACACTGAGAATGAGGGGAAGGCCAAAAATCGTGCTTGCGCGCAATTTTGATGAAGCCTGGGGACTGTTTTCCACATACAGGGAAAACATTCTGGGAGTCATCACAGATGTCTCCTTCCCATACTCAGGAGGAAAGGAGAAAGCAGGACTTGAGCTTGCAAAGAGAATAAAAGCAATAGACAGGGAAATACCCGTGCTCATACAGTCAAGGGATAAGGAAAACGAAAAGGAAAGCAGGGATCTTGGCTGTGATTTCCTCTATAAGCTCTCTCCCACCCTTTTACAGGAACTGGAAAACCATTTCATGAAGTACTATAACTTCGGGCCTTTCATTTTCATAGATCCGGAGACGGGAAAGGAAATAGAGAGGGCAGTGACCATGAAAAGCCTTCAGAGCCTGATAAAAAGCGTCCCGATAGAATCGTTTGTTTATCACTCAAAGAGGAATGATTTCTCACGCTGGCTTAGGGCACAGTCCCTTTATACACTTGCTTCCCTGATAAAACACATAAACATCAGCGACGGGGAGGATCCAGAGGCTGTCAGGAACAGGCTTTATGAGACCATCAGGGATTACAGGCAGGACAGGTCGCGCGGAGTTATCGCAGAGTTCTCAAAAGAGCACTATGACGAGACCCTCCACTTCTCACGCATCGGAAAAGGAAGCATGGGAGGAAAAGGAAGGGGCCTGGCATTCCTTGCATCTGAGATGCACGCTCTTGGAATGAGGAAAAAATATGAGCATACCCTTTACCTCTCAACCCCAAGGACTGTAGTCATCACAACAGAACTGTTTGACATGTTCCTTGATGAGAACGGCCTCAAGGATCTCTATTTTGTCGACCAGAGCGATGATGAGATACTCAGGCTTTTCCTTTCGAAAAAGATTCCTGCATACCTAAAAGAGTGCCTGAAGCAGATAATCCAGGTAATAAGGGTCCCTATATCTGTAAGATCCTCATCACTTCTTGAAGACTCACACTTCCAGCCATTTGCCGGAGTGTACCAGACATCAATGATCCCGAACCGTGGAAGTGATGGAGAGCGCCTTGAGGAGATAGAGAACGCCATCAGGACGGTATGGGCAAGCACATACTTCAAGAACGCAAAGGAATACCTGAAGAATACGGATCACAGCCTAGAAGAAGAGAAGATGGCGGTCATCATCCAGCAGATCACAGGAAGTGAGCACGGCAAATGGTGGTTCCCGAATATTTCCGGCGTTGCCAGATCACTGAATTTCTACCCAAGCCCCGGAAGCAAGGGGGAGGATGGAATTGGGATGCTCTCATTCGGATTTGGAAAATCTGTTGTGGATGACGGATCTGCATTCCGCTTCTGCCCTGCCAGGCCGAAGAAGCCGGCGAATAACCTGACAGGCTTTGAAGTAAGTGACCAGAGTGATTTCTATGCGCTTGACCTGGAAGCACATTTTGACAGCACAGAAGACCAGGACAATCTCGTGAAGCTTCCAATGAAAGAAGCCTATGCATATCCAAGGGCAATGAAAGGGATATTCTCATCCATTGACTATCAGACAGGACGGCTGAGTGAAAGGCCGTCAAAAGATGGAGAGAACATGCTCACTTTCAATGGAATACTCAAGTATGATTCCCTCCCGCTTGCAAAGATAATAGATGAAGTGCTTAAAATGGGAGAACGCGGCATGGCATGCCCTGTTGAGATAGAGTTCGCGGTAAATACGGAACGTGAGAAGCCTGACTTCTCAATACTGCAGATCAGGCCTATAAGCGGAGCTGATTTCGATCTGGATATCGAGATCGATGATGAAGAGAAAGAAAAAGCCCTGATATATGCAGAAAGCGTTATGGGAAACGGCACTGTGGAAGGAATAAGGGACATAATCTCCATCAAGCCCGATGTGTTCAGGGCAAAAGATATGGCAGATATGGCAAAAGAGCTTAGCGAGCTTAACAGCACAATGGAAAACCAGTATCTCCTGATCGCAGCAGGAAGGCTCGGCTCTTCTGACAGGTGGCTTGGCATTCCATGCCTGTGGTCAGATATCTCAAAAGCCCATGTGATTATCGAGACAGGGCTGAAGGAACTCTCTGTGGAACCCAGCCAGGGAACGCATTTCTTCCAGAACATGACAAGCCTTGGCGCAATCTACCTGACAGTCAATCCGCTCAAAGGGGATGGAACCATAGACTTTGAGAGGATCATGAATCTTGAAAAGGTAAGGGAAACAGAACATTTTATCCATGTAAGGTCAAAACATGATTTAATAATGAAAGTTGACGGCAGGGAAAGCAAAGCCGCCGTACTGGAGGATGAATAGAATGACAAGCATGTATTACACACCGACACGCGTAATATTCGGAAAAGGCGCTGAAGAAAAAGCAGCTGATGAAATCAAGAGGATCGGAGCAAAGAAAGTTCTTATCCACTTTGGCGGAAAGAGTGCGGAGAAATCAGGACTGCTCAATAAGGTAAGAAGCAACCTTAAGGAGAACGGCATAGAATATGCAGAGCTCGGAGGAGTAAAGCCAAATCCAAGGATTGAACTGGCAAGGGAAGGGATAAGGCTATGCGAAAAAGAAGGAGTTGACTTGATACTTGCAGTAGGAGGCGGCTCTGTAATAGACAGCGCAAAAGCAATCGGATACGGGCTTTACAACAAAGGGGAAGTATGGGATTTCTATTCAGGAAAGCGTACCCCTCAGGGCTCCGTTCCTGTCGGCGTGATACTGACTCTCTCTGCAACAGGAAGCGAGATGAGTGACAGTTCGGTGCTTACAAATGAAACAGAAGGCGGACTTAAGAGAGGATGCAACAGCGATTACTGCCGTCCATCTTTTGCCCTTTTGAACCCGGAGCTCACATATACCGTTCCACGCTATCAGACAGAAGTGGGAACTGTAGATATCATGATGCATACCATTGAGCGCTTCTTCCACTCCGGGGAAGGCATCGACTTCACAGACAGAATGGCATGCACTCTCATAAAGGACACGATGGAAAAGGGCTTTATAGCACTGGACGATCCTGAAAACTATGATGCAAGGGCATCGCTTATGTGGGCTTCTTCCCTGTCCCACAATGGCCTGATGGCACTTGGAAATGACCAGAGGGGAGACTGGGCATGCCATCAGCTTGAGCATGAGCTTTCCGGAATGTTCGATATCGCGCACGGTGCGGGACTGGCTATCATATTCCCGGCCTGGGCAACATATGTGCATAAGGAAAACCCCGATAGGTTTGCAAAGCTTGGCAGCCTTGTTTTCGGCATCAAGGAAAAAGGCGAAGAGGGAGCATTGAAGACAATCGAAGCTTTCAAGGAGTGCTTCAGGAAATTTGAGATGCCGCTGAGCATGAAGGAGGCTGGAATAGACCTGAAAGACAGCGAGCTGGAAGAACTCCTGGATAAGGCAACCTTCTTTGGAAAGAGGACGCTCGGCGCTTTCAGGAAGCTGGAAAGGGAAGACATGAAGGCAATCTACCTTCTTGCAAGATGATATATCCTGTCCTTCTTACTGCAGTCATAATTGCCCTTCTCATCTTCAGGATGCTTAAGAGGATGGGAAGGTATCCAACAGAAAAGGGCTTAAGGTTTTTCACCCTTTTCTCCATCTCCCCTGTCTTTATAAACAGGATTACACTGAAGCTGTCCAATGCACTGCTGAACAGGCTTACAAGGAAACAGGTAAATACTGAAATAAACGCAGTGTATTTTAAAAAGGGAGATGGAAAGCCCCTTTTAATCTATATCCATGGAGGAGGCTTTTTCTTTACAGCCCCTCCAATGGCATTAAAGGAAGCAAAAAGATATTCAGATGAGCTTGATATCAACGTGCTGTTCCCCATCTACATAACAAGTGACAGAAAGCCATACCCGGCAGCACTGGATGACATTAAAAAAGCCTTAAGCTATGCAGAGGAGAATATTAAGTATTCACGCCTTTACATCGGAGGGGACAGCGCAGGAGGAAATCTTGCATTGGAGCTTACAGGCTATGCATTAAAAGAGAAGATAAAAGTAGATAAGCTCCTTCTGATTTACCCTGTAGTAGAGAGCTCTATGAGCACTCCGTCAATGAAAAGGGAGACACACTCCCCTAGTTGGAATTCAAGGCTGAACAGGAAGATGTGGGACATCTACCTTAATAACGGAAAGATAACACAAGAACCAGTAAGCAATCTTGAAGGCTTCCCTGAAACGTTCATAGAAGTTGAGGAGTACGACTCCCTTCATGACGAGGGCCTGAATCTTGCGCTTAAGATGAAAGAACTCAATGTACCTGTCACCATCCTTGACAATAAGCGCACTTACCATGGCTTTGACTACTTTAAGGAAACCCCTACTGTAAAAGCATCAAAAGAAAAGAGAACTGAATTTCTGAAAGGGTGAATCTTTCTGAACACTTTAGCATTATTGCAAATAAGATCATGATACTGTCTCAAAACACGAAAAAGCAAAGTTTAATTACGCAAATATGCACGAAAAAGCAATCTTTTGGCATTTCTTTGTACTTGTCAATAAAAGTAGACAGAGGTTCTTTTACAGAAGGTTGAATATCCTCTCTTCTCCATGCCAGTTTCTTCCTGATGCAGTTAAGCCCGGCCTTATCTCCAGATGAAGATATCATCCAGTCAAAGGACATTAAAAATGGACAACAGGAATAAAACATCCCATTGTCCATCTATGCATACGAATGCAGCAAAGGTGCAAGAGTTCATCCTTTTTCTATCATTAGGATACTTCATTGCCGGAATATATTAATATCCCAATCTCTTTGTGGCCAAAATATACTGCCATTTGCTGATTAATTCATTAATATCTAAATCATTAGTTAATAATCTAGACTTATCATCCTCTACTTTTTCTTGAGTAAAATAGATTTGAATTGCCATTCGGTCTCCTTTCTCATACTCCTGACCTAAAATTGATGCTGACGAATATCCAG
>CASFJV010000004.1 GCA_949295125.1 uncultured Spirochaetales bacterium | reverse complement strand
AGCTGTCCTTAAGGCTGTTACAGGTAAAATAGATCCAAATGTGCCTGCAACTGCACTGAAGAGGCATGATGACTGGCACCTGTTCCTTGACAGGGAATCTGCATCATTGCTGCTTGCAATGGATTAGGATATGGAAAGTTTTCCTTATCCGCAGAATAAGGAAGAGCGTGAAACGATTCCTGAGTGTTGAATTGTTGAGCGCAGGAAAAGAGTGTCAGGGAAAAGGATATATGAAAAAAGAGGGCTTACTGTGATTCTTGAGACTGATGAAAGCATCAAGGTAGCTAGGTACGGACGCATTGGAATTAAGCTTTACTCAGTGTGGCGGTTTTCTTCTGAGATTGCACTCTATGAAATGATATATGACTGCAAAGATGAAGCAAAAGTCTCTCTTATATGACATGAATTCTTTTTTTAAGTGTCTTTTTGTATTGATCGTAAGCGTCAATTAACCTCTACTATATAAATATGCCATGAACTCATAAGCTTAGTGCATGGAAATTAATCTAGAAGAATACACATTTTATATTCGACCTGGATACACAGACATGAGGAAGCAGTCCAGGACTCTTGCACTGCTGGTTCAGAACGTGAAGAATCTCAATCCCATTGAAAAGAGCATATTCGTATTTTGCGGGAAAAACAGAACAATACTTAAAGCACTTTGCTGGAATGGCAACGGATGGCTTGAGATAGTAAAGAGGCTCGAAACAGGAGAGAGATTCAAATGGCCGGAATCTGGAGAGGAAGCAAGGAAGGTTAACATAGGGATTCTTATTGGGACTCTAAAGGGATACAACATGTGGAAACCTTTTGAAAGCATCACTCCGAAGTATGTCGGATAGTAAAATGATAGCCTGATTTAATAAATATTTGCTATCGTTTTGGGCATGAAAAGGAAAGCTGGAAACATTACAATGGAAGACTTCATGAATGCCACTGAAGAGCAGAAGTGGATTCTTGTATCCCAGCTGATTGCAGACAATGAGCACCTTGCTGCAGAGAATGAGGAGCTCAAAGAGATCAGGAAGATGATGACAGCAGAGAAGTATGTTCCATCTACAGAGCAGATCCAGTTCACTTTCACAGAATTCGAGCTTTATGACAAGTTCAATAAGGAACCCGAGCCCGGGATAAAACATGTTGCCGGATATGACAGGATTAAAAGGAAACCGAGAACTGTTTCCAATGTTCCAAAAGACACCCCTGTTATTACTGTAGATCATACGGAAGGTGCACCTGATGTGATCATCAGGGACGGAGTTGAATGCTACAGAGCGGAAGACAGGGTAATTAACCAGGTTGCAGTCATCCCAGCAAAGGTTGTAGTTGAGAAGCACATCTGGCCGACCTATGTTCCAGCTAATGGCGAGAACAGGAGGGTTACCGGGTATGCCAACAGGACTGTCGATGCTCTCAGCTGCTCCCCCAGCTTCATAGCAAACATCATCATTTCCAAGTTTGATGATCATTGCCCTCTGTACCGGCAGGAAGAGATCTTTTGCAGGAACGGGATCAGGGTTTCCAGGCAGAACATGGCCAACTGGGTTCTTAAATACTACGGTGTGCTGCATCCATTGTAGAGTCTGATGAAAAAAGAAATATACTCCTCGCCATTCATTCACAAGGATGGAAGCCCACTCATAGTACTGGATTTCAAGGATAAGCGTGGCAAGCCATCTTCCAACATGTTCATGCATGTGACAGTCAGCTCCAGATGGGATAGCCTGGAGAGGCGCCGCCATCAGCTCATACTTTTTGAATGCAAGCAGGGCAGGAGCATTGCCACTCTTCTTGAAGATATTGAGATTAACCACTTCAGTGGATACCTTCTTACCGACGGCCTCAAGGGATACGAGCATTATGATGAGAGCAGGCACTGCGGATGCCTTGTGCATGCAGTAAGGAAGTTCAAGGAGATTGCAAAAAGCGACAAGAGCAACAAGGCTACAAGGGACATGATCAAATTTGTGGCTGACATCCATGACATTGAAAACATGCTCAGAGGTGAACTTGAGAGAGGAAGGCTGAATGAATCTGAATTCCTTGAGATGAGAATGGCCAGGATAGAGCCGTTGCTCGATAACATCTTCGACTATGTTGAGAGCAACCGGGGATATTACGCGCAAAAGAGTGCAACGGGTAAGGCATTTGCTTATTTTGCTGAGAGGAAAAAGCAGTTCTACTCTTTCCTTGATCTCATAGAGGGAGTCCCAAATAATAATGTGGCAGAACTGGCAATCAGGCCATTTGCTCTTGGAAAACATAACTGGCTTTTCTGCAAGAGCATAGACGGAGCAGATGCTTCCGCATTCTTCTATTCCCTTATTGAAAGCGCAAAACTCTGTGGCATTAACCCGTTTGACTATATTGAAGCAGTATGCAGTCTCGGTCCTGAATGCAGCAGTGAGGAAGAGTTTGAATCCATTCTTCCATGGAACATCGATCTTTCCATCCTTGATGGCATTAGAGAGAGAAGGATGAATGCAGAAAGGGATCCGGAGAGGACAGAGCCGTATCTTCTCTCTGGAGGGAACGGCTGCTAGCATTCCCTTAAAGCCTTCAGTATTAATGCCAGGTTAGACTCATCAGCCTGGATGTGGGCCCCGTGGTATTCGATTGAAATGCTGCCGCTGCAAATAACAGGCTCAAACTCATTGATTTGCTCCACCTTAACAAAA
>CASFJV010000003.1 GCA_949295125.1 uncultured Spirochaetales bacterium | reverse complement strand
AAAGTTCTTTCCTCAGATGTATTGTTCCTTCAAGCATTACAGCAAAACAGATTATCCAGGCAGTAGGCTCAGCCAGGCATACTGCCCTGTAGCCAAATGAAGGCACGATAAAGAGGGCAAATACAGTTTTCGTAACAAGTTCCAGAGCGCTTGTAGTCAGTGGAAACAGAGGCTTTCCTATTCCCTGGTGCGCATTCCTCATTATCACAAGAAATGCCATGGGAGGAATGATGGGAATGCTTATATGGAGATAGAGTGATGCGTTATCTATGACTGCTGCATTGTCTGAACCAGTAATGAGCCCAATAGCTGGCCTGGCCAGGGTGAAGACAAAGATCACAGCAAGGACCCACCATAATAAGTAAAGCGAAACCGCAGATATTACACCACCCTTTATCCTCTCTTTCTTTCCAGACCCGTAGTTCTGGCTTGTATATGTTGCAATTGCAGAGCCAAGGGCAACGCCAGGGGTGAAGATAAACTCCGCAATGCGCCTGGATGCAACCTGTGCAGCAATATAGACCTCCCCAAGGGCGTTGATGCTGCTTTGAAGAATAACAGATCCAAGATTGAAAAGAGCGTTCATGAAGGCCATTCCAAGCCCTTGAGCTGCCATACCCCTGACATAAGCGCCATCTGCAGCAAAATCTTTTCTGCCAAGCTTCAGCCACTTATAAGCCTTAAGAATATAGAAAAGCCCGATTGCGGCAGCTATTGCCTGGGCAAGCACAGTTGCAAGAGCTGCTCCCCTAACCCCTAAATCCAGAACTCCCATAAAAACGGTATCCAATATGATATTCAATACTGTTGAGAACAGCAGCAGAAGCAATGGCGTCACGCTGTTTCCAAGCGCCTGGAGCATGCTTGACTCAAAATTGTATGCCATTGTGAATGGAATTCCTGAAAGGATCACTGTCAGATACGATAACGCACCACTGCGGATTGAAATGGGTACCTGCATCAAAGCCAGCACAGAAGACCTCAGAAGCAGGAAGAAGGCAGTAATCAGGACTGCAAAGACAGATGAGAGGACAATCATCCAAGAGATTGCCTTCCTCATTCCCCTTTCATCCCCGGAGCCAAAAGAACGGCTCAGGCTCAGGGCAAATCCATTATTGAGGCCGAAAGCAAAATTTATTATCAGGCTGTAAAGGGCACTCGTCGCGCCGATTTCAGAAAGAGCCTTTTCCCCTATTATGTGCCCAGCCAAAGCGATATCTGCAGCATTGTAGAACTGCTGTAGGACATTGGCTAAAAACAATGGAATGGCAAACTTCAGCAGCAGGCTCATAGGATGCCCGCTGCACATGTTAAGGACCCTGCTCTCTTCTTTTCTCATAGCACATAGGATTATATGAAAAAATCAGGAAATAATATATCCAGTGTGCAATATGAAGAACTTACTGAGTGCTGCCCTCCTCAGCTGACCCTTCATCAGTATAGTCTATCCGCTCAATGCGGAAAATGACAGGCCTTGTTCCATCAGAACAGCAGGCAATCATGGTATTCTCATCCTTCATCCAGCTCCGCATTATCGAACTTCCCTCAATTCCTGCATAGATATACCTTGATATTGCATCCCAGGCTTCTGAGCAGAATGGCATCTTAGGCCCTCCCGCAACAGCATCTGGATCCCCTTCTGTCTTTGTAAGGGTATTTATTCCCATATGCCAGAAATCATCCCTCTCGCCATCCCTGTAGAAAACAAACTCATCACCAACATTGTAGCATGGGCATGCACCTGCTTCCGGATTGCTGCAATACTTTTTCTGCAGTTCCGGATAGAGTTTCTTGTCAATTACAGTAACTTTTACCTTGTGCTTCATCTTTTTCTCCTTACCTGAATTATATATTACCATCATACGGTGCTGTGATTAACCTAAATTTCACCTGCAGGCATGGCACAAAAGAGTAACTATGATACATATGTTTCGAATCATATCACCCTTGGCATTACTCAGGTATTCCATGAGATGAATCAGCAGATAAGAACAGCAGGCCATTCCCTTTTGGTGACCTTGATTATCATATTAGAGACTATCCTGGGAATGTTTCAAAATAATGGTTTCATGATTGTGTCTCTAAACAGACAGAGATGTGAGACATTGATGATTTTCACTAAGGTAAAAAAATTCTCCTTGCATTGCAAGGAGCTCTGATTGCCGCCTCCAGGAATCGAACCAGGCACACAAGGATTTTCAGTCCTTTGCTCTACCAACTGAGCTAAAGCGGCTTGTCTTTAAGACCGAGTGATAATTTACACGATTTAAGGAAGTCAATCAAGTGCTTTTTAAGAAAAATTTCACCTATTTTTCACCATATTTCAATATTTCTTTCCATTAGAAAGAATTGCATTACAGAACTTAATTATGGCCAGAGACTGCTTTTGTAATATGTTCCAAAATCTGCCATCAGGGAAAGCAGTTTTTCAAGTTTTCTCCCCATCTCACTCAGGCCATACTCAACTTTAGGCGGATTAGTCCCATAATCCTTCCTGTATATGATTCCATCACTCTCAAGCTCTCTCAGGCTTTCAGTCAGCACCTTCTGTGATATCCCGTCCAGATCTTTCCTCAGTTCATTAAAGCGCCATGGCCTGCTTTGAAGATTGCGGATTATCAAGAGTTTCCATTTGCTTCCTATAAGGCTGACGGTAGTTGCTACCGAGCATTGTGGCAGTTCTTCCCTTTTCTTCATGACTCCACTATAGCACATATTTCTTTTCCTGTGCGCAGTTACAAAAAAGTGCGTACTTTAAAATGAGTGAGAGCAAGAGTATCATCAGGCTGTATGGAGGAAAAACTATGTCAAACTACACGAAAATAAGCAGGGAAGAAGGAGCCAGGGTAGAGCTTCATGACAAGCTCAATCTGACAGGGGCAGAAATCAGCATCAACAGGATGAAAGCAGGCGCAAGCGTTCCATTCATCCATGCCCATAAGGAAAATGAAGAGATCTATTTTGTAATCTCAGGAAAAGGCAAGGCAGTTGTAGATGGAGAGGAGATCAGGCTTGAAGAAGGTGACTGGCTCCGTATTGCCCCACCTGCACACAGGCAGTTTTTTGCAGCAGAGGATTCAGATTTCAATTATATCTGCATCCAGGTAAGGGCAAACAGCCTTAAAGGCTACACAATGGACGATGCCATTGCAATTGAATAATCAATTCATGCAAGCTGTACCTGCCTTTTCAGGATAGGCACAGCTTCTTTTTATCGGACATGACACGCAGTCTGGATCCTTTTTACATTTTTTAATTGAATGTTCAAGAATAAGAGAGTGGAAAAAACCATAGGCAGCAGCATCCTCTCCAAGCCAATCTTTCATGAATTTCCTTATTTCATCATCACAGCCAAAACAATAGCCAAAGCGTGAAAGGAATCTCCTTGTATATGCATCAACAGCAAAAGAAGGCTTGAAAAAAGCGTAGATCAGTATCACATCTGCCGTCTCTTCCCCTACTCCTTTTACCATGAGCAGTTCACTGCGGAGAATATCCTTCTCTTCTGCCATTACCTCTGATCTGGAGTACCCATACCTTTCATACCATTCAGTCAGTTCCCTTATAGTCCCTGCTTTCCGCTTTGGAAAGCCAACAGGCCTGATTAATGACTCAAGCTCTCCCTGGCTGAGTTTTTCCACTGTTTCTGGCCTAAGCTTATCCCCTATTCCTTCTGTTGCCTTTTCAACATTTTTCCAGCTTGTATTCTGAACCATTACTGACTGAACCATTACAGTGTATGGATCATCAGACCACCAGTGCGGCTTTCCATAGCAAGAAAGCAGTAAGAGATAGAGTTCACTTGAATCCATCATAATCAGTCTCCAAAATCAAGTTCAGCTTCCCTTTGCAGGATGTAGCTTACCTGCCTTGCTTCCGTCACGGTATCTCCATCCCTTAAATTGCCAAGCAGCATTGGGGACTCTGGATCATGCAGCCTGTAGTTCTCAATTGCTTTTTCTGGGCTCTTGTTGGCATAGCAGTATTTGCAGCCGTTCAGGCATGAATCATAAGCCCCGATATCCCGGCTTTCAATACAGTGACAGCCATTGCGCATTCCATGCCTGCCAATCCTCCTGAGCTCAATTCCATTTGCATTTTCTATTATATCCTCCCTAATGCAGCCAGAAGGCAGGATTCCATACATCGAGAAGTCTGAATCAGTTCCGCATATCTGGATCCTGATGCCGTTTTCACGGCTTATCCTGCCTAAAATGCCTGCAAGGGATGCAATATCCTCTTCAGTCAGTGGAATAAGCTCCCTCATGTTCACTTCAAGCTTCTTGTACATCTCAACAAAGCTGAAGATGCACCTGTCAATGTAAGGAGAGAGCCTCTTTGCCATATAGGAAAACGTTGCCTCATGCCTCTCTATTGTATAGTCAGCAGTAAGGAGCACTGGATCATAGCGCCATGCAACCCTCTTTTTCCCGACTATCCCAGAAAGCTCAATAAGGGTCTTTATGCTTTCATCTATTGAAGGAACGCCTGGCTCTATATCCTTATCATATGCTGTTATGGTGTAGAAAAAGTATGTATTGTATTTTCCTGTTATCCACCTGAGGTAAGGGAGAATCGGCCGGTAGTTCTTTGAGCAGAAAACAAGGCAGTCCACCTTGTCTGGTGATAAGTCATACCGGGTAACCTTATTGGGAAAAAGGGGATTTCTTGAAAGAGCGAAACCTTCCCTGAGCCTGTTTAAAAGCCAGGGTGTGAAATACTGCACGGTATCTGTTCTTGCTCCAGTATTTATGATCATAGTCCTATCTCCCCAAAATATAGAAAAAGCTTACGCTTCTTGACACTGTGTCAGAACAGGTATAATACTATATCTGTTACCTGACATCATGTCAGGCGGAGGTTACATCAAATGAAATCTAAAGTCTATTTTACAAGAACTCTCACTCCAGAGAAAGTAGTGGAAGCTTATGAGAAGCTAGGAATCACACTGCCTGGGAAAATCGCAGTTAAAGTGCATTCAGGGGAAAAAGGGAACCAGAACTACCTTACACCGGAATTCTGGAAGCCTATGGTGGATAAGCTCAATGGAACCATTGTTGAGTGCAATACGGCTTATGGCGATGCTGCCGGCGGAGTAAGGGATAATACGGAATCACACTGGAAGCTTCTTGAGGAGCATGGATGGACTAAGTACTTTCCAGTAGACCTTATGGATGCTGAAGGACCAGATGTCATCTGGAACATACCTAATGGGAAGGTCCTGAAAGAAAACCATCTTGGAAAGAATATTGAGAACTATGATTCAATGCTTGTTCTTGCCCATTTCAAGGGTCATCCGATGGGTGGATACGGCGGAGCGCTGAAGCAGCTTTCAATCGGATGCGCATCCCGTGCAGGAAAAGCTCTTATCCATTCTGCAGGCGTTACAGATGACAGGTCTGAGACATGGCAGAAGCATGCAAGCTCAACTGTGTTTCCAGAAGCAATGGCAGATGCTGCAGAATCTGTTGTAGAGCATTTCAAGGGAAAGATTGCATTCATCAATGTAATGAAGAACCTTTCCGTAGACTGCGACTGCTGCCAGGTTGCAGAGGATCCGTGCATGAGGGATATCGGTATACTCTCTTCCCTTGATCCAGTTGCAATTGACCAGGCATGCATTGACCTTGTTATGAATTCAAATGACCCGGGAAAAGAGCACTTCATGGAAAGAGTGAACAGCAGAAACGGCATCCATACTATTGAAGCTGCGGCCGATCTCGGTTATGGTACTAGGGAGTACGAACTAATAGAATTCTGAAGAAGGCTTATATGGGACAGGACAGGTCAAAGGAAATAACACTAGCTGCAAGGAAGCTGTATGGGATGTACAGTTTCAAGGATATCAATCTGAAGCTGATAAGCACTAAGACAAGCATATCCCGTCCCTCAATCTATAACTATTTCGAAACAAAGGAAGAGATATTCCTGGAGATCCTGAAAGAGGAATTTGAAGACTGGAAAAGTGATCTTGAAGCGGTTTTCGCTAACGTCAGCCTCACTCTGGAGGAGTTTTCAGATCTCATCTCTTCCTCACTCGAAAAGCATGAAGTAATGCTTAAGATAGAGAGCATGAACCTCTATGAGATAGAAGACAACAGCCGTCTTGAAAAGCTTATTGAATTCAAGAAGACCTTCAATGAAACACGGAAAATCTTCATCTCTTCGCTGACTAAGTTCTTCCCTTCCATCACAGAAGCAAAGGCAAATGAGTTCACCTATCATTTCCTGCCATTTCTTAACGGAGTGTACCCTTTTGTATATCCAACAGGAAAGCAGGAAGAAGCAATGGATGCAATCGGAATGGAAAGGAAGAAAACCACTGTAAAGGAAATAACCGAATCATTCATGATCATGCATCTTAAAAGCTTCATTGAAAACTGAAAAAGAAGGCATTCAGGAATCTGCTTCTTCATGCAGACGTATAAATACAGAATGCATATATTCAATCCGAATTCAGAATTATAATTTCTTTTATAATAATTCATTTCCTGTATGGCTGCATTGGGGAAAACCCCAGTATGCTTTTTTGTTATAATGCTTTGCACAATTTATATTATTCTGTTTTTCCGTCTTGAATTATATTCATTGCAGGAGAAAAGAAATGAAAGAAACAAAACTTAATGATGGCACAGCAATTCCGTCAATAGGATTTGGAGTATTCCTGATTCCTAGTGATGGATCTACTTACCGTGCAGTGCAAACAGCACTGGATGCCGGATACCGCCATATAGATACGGCAGCTGCATATTTCAACGAATCTGAAGTCGGAAAAGCAGTAAAGGACTCTGGAATAAGCAGGCAAGACATATTTGTGACAAGCAAGCTCTGGCTCCAGGACTATGGATATGAGATGGCAAAAAAAGGGCTTGAGACCTCATTGGACAATTTAGGGCTTGAGTACGTTGACCTCTATCTTCTCCATCAGCCATACGGGGATGTTGAAGGAGCATGGAAAGCTCTTGAGGAAGCAAAGAAGGAAGGAAAAGTGAGGTCAATTGGAGTGAGCAACATGACAGTCAATATCTGGAACCATTTCGTTCCTCATTTTGACACTCTTCCTTCTATAAACCAGGTGGAGATGAATCCGTTCTTCCAGCAGAAAGAGCTGAGATCACTTCTTGAGAAGGATGATGTAAGACTTGAGGCATACCAGCCGCTTGGACATGGGAATAAGGACCTGCTTGAAAATGAGACCATAACAGGGATTGCAAAGGCACATGGAAAGACAAATGCACAGGTTATCCTGAACTATCTTGTTAGCCTTGGGGCAATAGTGCTGCCAAAGAGCACAAATGAGGAAAGGATAAAGAGCAATCTGGATATTTACGGCTTTGAGCTGAGCAGGGAGGAAATGGCTGCAATGGCATCTCTTGATAAGGGGGTTGGAAGCCATGATCCTGAAGCTCCAGGAGTCGGAGAAATGCTGTTGAAGAACTACAGGGTACACGACTGAGATGGTTTTCTATTTCACAGCAACTGGAAACAGCCTTTATGCTGCAAGAGAACTTGATGGCAATCCAGTCAGCATAGTCCATGCCCTGAATGAAGGCAATCTGGAGTTCAGTGATGATGCGATAGGCATCGTCACTCCTGATTTCGGATCAGAAATGCCTGATCTTGTCAAAGAATTCTTGAGCAGGGCCAGATTCACTACCCCATACTTCTACATTATCATGACGTATGGCTGCAATAAAGGGAATGCTGCCTCTCCTCTGAGTAGGAATGCAGGAAGAGAGGCATCAGGCTGAGCTATTTCCGCTCCGTGCTTATGGAGGACAACTTCCTCCCAGCTTTCGACATGGCAAAGGAGAAAGCAATCGATAAGAAGACAGAAGAGCAGATTGCATCCATAAAAAAGGAAATTTCAGCAAGGGTTTGCAGCATTGAAAAGACGAGTGAAGAGGGAAAGGCCGTATACGCAAATTACAGGGCTTTTAGCGAAATGCATCCTGATCTCAACTGGAGGAACATGATATTCCTTGTAAATGATGAGTGCATAGCCTGCTCTCCATGCATAAGAGTGTGCCCTGTAAAGGCTATAAGGATAGAAAACGGTAAAGCAGTTCATACATATGAAAACTGCCAGAAATGCCTTGCCTGCGTCCATGCATGTCCAAAGAAGGCAATTACGGTGAGAAGCGGAGAAGCAAATTGCCATGAACGGTATATGAATGGACATGTAAGGCTTGCTGATATAATTCAGGCTAACAGCTGATGGTGCTTTTTGGGAGGAGCATATGCTTCTCCCTTTTTCTTTCATGATAAGGAATTAATATTTAGTTATCTTTCATAATTTAATCAATGGGGTGATTGCATTTCTTCAGATTTAGTGTATATTTCCTGATATGGAAACCGAAATCTTCAGTTCCAGGGAAAAAGCTCCGGCAATATATCTTTTTTCAACAGGCAAAACTGGAAAGACTCTGGTCAGCAGCATAAAAGCAAGAACCAGCATCCCCTTTTCCCTTATAACAGTTTCAGGCCTTGCCTGGAATGATGACCTCTCTCCATGGAAGGCAGGGCCGCTGTTTGCAGGATCTGAAGCCTTTGGAGGAAATGCAGAGCACTTCCTTTCCTCTTTCCTCCAAAGAATTCCAGAGATAGAAAAGAGCATAGATGTAACGGATAGGATAGCTGCAGGATACTCACTTGCAGGACTCTTTTCACTTTATGCAGCATACAGGACAGTCCTCTTTTCAGCCGTTGCCTCAGTATCAGGATCAATGTGGTTCCCTGGCTTTAGGGAATTCGTGATGAACAGCAGGATTTCTCAAAACATAAGGTCAGCCTACTTCTCCCTTGGAGACAAGGAAAGGCATACAGGAATTGATGCACTCAGAAGCGTTGAAGAAGATACGATGGCTATAGAGAAGCATCTGGAAAAAGAGGGAATAAAAACTGTTTTTGAACTGAACAGGGGAAACCATTTCAGGGCCCCAGTTGAACGCACAGCAAAAGCAGCTGCATGGATTCTTCAAAGCCTGTAGGCAGCTTTGTTCCTGTACTTTCCAATATCCTCTTCTTCCCTCCACTTTCTCTGCTTTGAAATGTCAAGATCAGCATAAATGATTCCCATTTCATCTGCCCCAGCTTCAGCCATCAGAGTATCCTCCTGCCAGCCATAAGGAGAAAAGATGGCAGATTTTCCCTTGTTATCTCCTGGTGCATTTGCCGTTGCTATATAAAGCGTATTCTGAAGAGCTGCAACCTTCAGCTCATCATTGCGGATTGCCATATTCTCAGTATCACTGGGGACAAGCACAAGATCAGCGCCGATGCTATACAGAGTCCTTGCGCTCTATGGATACTCCCTGTCATAGCAGATCATTGTGCCAACCATTACGCCAGCAATTTCAGCAGTAAAGAAATTGCTGCCACGGCTGAGCACCCTCTCATCAGAAAAGGCACAGGTATGCACTTTGCTGTACCTGTAAAGCACATCACCTTTCCTGCTGATAAGATAGGCATCGTCATAGACATTGCCACAAATTCCAGTAAAGCCAGTCATTAAAACTGATATGTTCTCTTCTTCTGCTACCTTAGAGACCGTATGAATGTCGCCAGGCCTGAGGAGCTTTGGAGGAAAGCTGTAGGATGTAAGGTAGCATTCAGGAAAAAGAACTATATCCGCATTGTTCCTCCTGCTTTCCCTTATCCAGTAAGCTGCCTTCCTGATATTCTCATCTATATTCCCTGCTGCCTTATCCTGTACTGCCGCAATTCTCATTCTTCATATGGCAGGCTCAGTATCCTGCACTCCTCCCCACTTTCCTTAAGGATTTCCACCACACTCATTGCAGGAAGGAACACTGTAATGGAATTATCATTCGGATGGATTCCGATTACGCTGTTTTCAAAACTTTTATCCAGGATAAAGCTTACTTTATGCATGCTGTCATTCAGAAGGGCAAAAGGTGTCACTTCACCTTTATTTATCCCGATAAGCTCCTGCATCCTTTCAGCATTGAGGAAGCTGAGAGGCCTGGATTGGAGCATACTTCGCAGAGCCTTCAGGTCAAGCCTTTTCTCATGAGGGATTGAGAGCAGGTAGAACGAGCGCTTCTTGTCATCAGTAAGGACAATGTTTTTTGAAATGCATTGCTTGCCTTTTATCTCCACCTCATCCATTTCGGCAATCGAATAGACCCTTTTATGGTGTTCCACACTGTATTCAATCTTCCTTTCATCAAGCAGACGGAAGATATCACCTGACTCTACCATGCCTAGCTCCTTTGATATACCATCCTGTTTCCTGCAGCCTCTGCACTCATCAGCCCTTTTTTCCTCAAATAGGTTAAAAAAGACCTGACAGTGCTTGAAACCAGGACATACTGCTCACTTGTCATCCTCAGCGAATAGAAATCAAAAACTCCCTTAAGTATGTCATCAAAGACAGCACCATCTTTGGAAAGGGAGAGAATCAGGTCCGCCGTTTCCATAACTTTATCACGGTTATAGTCTGCAATCGGTGAGATGTCATCTGTAACTTCTGCATGGGAAGGGACAAAAATGGAAGCATCAAAACCCTTCAGTTTTTCCAGTGTCTCAAGATATGCTGCAACATCATATATGTAACAGATTCCGTATTTATCCAGAGCCGACTTTGAACAGATGGCATCAGCACAGTAGAAAGTCTTATCTTCACTGAGAAAGCCAACCATTGAAAAACTGTGTCCTGGAAGATCTATCATTCTCACACCGTCAGGAAGAACAGATTCGCTCAGGCTCTCAGCATTGCTCTTTTCTGCCATGAGGAACTTGTGCATCAGATCATCATTAGGCATTGCACCATAGAGGAAGGCTGGCTCAAAAACAGGGTGCTGTACAAAACCAAGCTCCATACTGGGCGCATAGATCCTGCATCCAAGGTTATCCATAAGATAGCGGTTGCCTCCAATATGGTCTGCATGGGAGTGCGTATTGAATACTGCTTTTATCAAAAGGCCCTTTTCCTCAAGAACCTTCCTGGCCCTTCTTGCCGCATCCTTATCATTTCCACTGTCTATAAGGAAGCACTCATCTTTCCTTACAAGAACACCTATCCTTGCAGGGCTTTCAATATAGAAGTCCCTGCTGCTAATCCCCACCAGCTCATACATTCTCAAGCCTCCTGACAGTACTATAATACGCTGGTATCACGATTAAGTCTGCCCCCAGCCATGCAAGCGGGCTTGAAAGGACTATGCCGGGATATCCGATGAATGAACCGAGGATGATGGATGCGGAACATCTGGCAATAAGCTCAAGTATGCATGCGGCAAAAGGAGCTTTTGAATTGCCAAGGGACTGTACGCTTGTCCTGTAGATGGCAAGAGCACCGAGAAGGAAATAGAAAGGAAGGGTATATGCAAAGAAAAGGGAACAGTATCCATATACCTCAGCTGAAGCATTCTGGACAAACATTGGAACGATGAACGGCTCAGAGAGGAGAATGGCTGCTATCATAATGACGTTTGTGGTGGCTATAATGGCTATAGAGGCATTTACCCCGCTTCTGATCCTCTTGAAATCCCGTGCTCCATAATTCTGAGCCACATAGGCGGCAATGGCAGTCATGAATGCATTTTCCACCAGAACTGAAAGCTGATCCACTTTTGTAGCTGCTGTGTAGCCTGCAATCGCTTCTGTTCCGATCTTATTGACAGAGGCCTGCATCACAAGCTGGCCGATGCACATCACAGACATCTGGAATCCCATGACAGAGCCAAGCCTTAAATTAGTGGCTATCACACTCCGGTCAATAGCCCAGTCTTCTTTCTTAAGGCGCATCAGATCATACTTTTTCACTGCAGATACTATCGAAAGGATACCGGAAATAAGCTGGGAAAGCACTGTTGCAAGGGCCGCTCCCGCAACACCCCAGCCAAAAGGAACGATGAACACATAGTCAAGCACTATATTGAGCAGTGAAGAGAAAACAAGGTAAATAAGCGGCGTTTTGCTGTCGCCAAGTGCTCTTAGGATATTAGAAATCAGATTATATATTACCGTTGCTCCCGTTCCTGCAAGAATTATGAAAAGGTATGCATAAGCATCATGGCTGATTTCATCGGGAACGCCCATCCACGCTATTATATTGCTGCAGAGAAGGAGGGATAGAGCTGTAATAACAATGGTGAAGAAAACAGATATGTATACAGATGATGCTATGTTCCTTTTTGCCTTGTCATAGGAAGCTGAACCTATGCTCTGGGCAAGAAGTATGGAAAAACCGTTCGTTAGCCCCTGGATGAAGCATAGGATGAAATAGACAATCACAGTGGTGGATCCCACTGCGGAGAGTGCCTTTTCCCCCATTGTTTGTCCGACAATTATTGTGTCTGCAAGAGTATAGAGGAGCTGGAACAGGTTTCCCCCGATAATTGGAAGTGAAAATCTCAGGATCACTCTGCCTGGCTTTCCTTGAGTAAGAGCTATTGCCATTTCTTTCTCCAAAGACAAAGATAATTCCAGTTTTCAGGTAGAAGGTCAAGAATGTTTTGAAATCTTTTCCCATGAGTTTTACAATGCAGTCATGAGAAAGTTAAGAGGAGAGGCGGCAAATGTCCATGTAGTGCTGTTCAACAGCATGGGAGTTGCACTCACAATACATTCAGGATTTGGAATTTCTGCATTCTCATCGGTTCCATTTGCCTTCAACCTGTGTTTTCCATCTATCACAATCGGCACATGGAACTATATGTTCCAGTTTGCCCTTGTGCTTGTGCTGATGGCCCTAAGAAAGGAATTTGTGCCGTCATATTTCCTTTCATTCATCATCGCATTCTTCTTTGGAACCTTTCTGGATATCCATGAACTCTGGATAAGGCACCTGCCCCTTAATATCCCGCTTGGACTGATCTATTTCGTTTTCGGGAATCTTCTTATCGCAATTGGAATAGCGCTTGAAAACAGGTCAAGGCTTGTAATCATGCCAACAGATCTCTTTTCCAGGGATCTTTCTGAAATCACAGGATTCAGGTTCGCGCGAGTGAAGATCACATTCGATGTAACATGCCTGGCAATAACAGCAGCCGTAACGCTGCTTAAGACTGGAAGGATCCAGGGCATTGGTATAGGGACTGCAGTAATGGCTTTCTGCCTTGGAAAAATTGCAGCTTCAATCGGCACTTTCCTTGACAGGCACTTCATATTCTATAATTACAAGGACATAAGGACGGAAAAGAGTGAAGAACATATATGATGACAGAGATTTCTTCGAATCATACTCGCGTATGACAAGATCACGGCTGGGGCTGGAAGGATCTGGAGAATGGCCAAGTGTCAGGAAGCTCCTTCCTGAACTTGATGGGATGGATATCCTCGACCTTGGATGCGGCTATGGATGGCATGCACGCTATTTCATTGAAAACGGGGCAAAAAGCGTTACAGCCATTGACTCAAGCCAGAAGATGATCAATAAGGCTGAAGAGATCAACAGCGTTGCTGGGATTTCCTACTCTGCTGCAGATATCGAATGCTATGATATCCCGAAAGGGAAATATGGCATGATCTTCTCTTCCCTCGCATTCCATTACATTAAGGACTTTTCTTCCCTTTCAGCAAAGATATATGAAGGGCTAAGGCGTGGTGGAGTGCTGCTCTTTTCTTGTGAGCATCCTACTTTCACCGCCGAAGGCAGTGAGGACTGGTGCTATGACGGAAAAGGGAACATCAAGCATTTCCCAGTTGACAACTACTTTATAGAGGGGCTCAGGAATACATCATTTTTAGGAGCAGAGGTCCCTAAATACCACAGGACACTGACAACCTACATAAACACTCTGCTTGATAGTGGCTTTGACATCACGGGACTGTCTGAACCTGAAGTACCGGAACATCTGAAGAACCTTGAAGAGATGAAGAATGAATACAGGCGTCCGATGATGCTCATCATACGGGCAGAAAAAAGAGAAGAAAAATAACTGCAAATTTTTCTTGACGGCTTAATTAAACCGGTTTAGTATAAAATTATAAGGTAATTTAACCGGTTTAAAAAGGAGTAAAATCATGAAAAAAGCGTTATCATTACTTCTCGTTATCGCTCTGGCTGTAACTTCCGCATTTGCAGGTGGAAGCCAGGAAGCCGCTAACGAAGTATATTTCCTTAATTTCAAGCCAGAAATCGCCGATGTCTATACAGATATCGTCGCTCCGGCATTTGAAGAAGAGACTGGAATCAAGCTGAGGGTCGTTACGGCAGCTTCAAACCAGTACCAGACAACACTCAGGTCTGAAATGGGAAAGAGCAATCCTCCTGCAATCTTCCAGGTAAACGGACCTGTAGGTGCTCAGGCATTCCTTTCTGACATGGCTTATCTTGATGGCACATCATTCTATGGCCTCCTTTCAGATAAGAGCATGGCAATTACAAATGAAGGGCATGTCATAGCCGTTCCATATGCAGTGGAAGGATACGGAATCATCTATAACGATGCCATAATGAGAAAGTACTTTGCCCTTCCAGACAAGGCAGTCTCAATTAATTCCGCAGATGAGATCAGGAATTTTGAAACGCTCAAGGCAGTCGTAGAAGATATGACAAAGCATAAGCAAGAGCTTGGGATCGAGGGAGTGTTCGCTTCCACATCCATGGCCAGCGGAACTGACTGGAGATGGCAGACTCACCTTTTCAACATGCCGCTCTGGAAAGAGTTCAATGATGTCCTTACAGCAACAGAAGCAACCTCTTTTGATTTCACATACAATGAGAACTATAAAGCACTCTGGGATCTCTATCTGAACAACTCCACAACAGCAAAGACAATGGTAAGCGCAAAGACAGATGCAGAGAGCATGGCTGAATTCGCACTTGGACAGTGTGCAATGGTCCAGAATGGCAACTGGGGAGCAGCTCAGATCCTCGGAGAGAGCGGAAACGTTGTTGCGTCTGAAGACATTAAGTTCCTGCCGCTTTACATGGGATTTGAAGGGGAAGAGAATTACGGAATCTGTGTTGGAACAGAGAACTACCTGGCAATAAACAACAAAGCCAGCGAAGAAGCACAGAAGAATGCAGATACATTCCTCACATGGCTGTTCAGCAGCGAAACAGGAAAGAAAATCGTAAAAGAGAACCTGATGTTCATCACACCATTCAATTCCTTCACAGAGGAAGAACTTCCTGATGACCCACTGGCAAAAGAAGTGAACAGATGGATGAATATGGATGGAGTCACATCTGTTCCATGGGTATTCCAGGGAATCCCGTCAGAGCAGTGGAAGAGTGATTTCGGTGGAGCATTGCTGCAGTACATCAACGACCAGATGAGCTGGGATCAGGTTGTAAAGATCTGCCAGGACTCATGGACGACTGAAGCTGAGATTGCTGGAAGATAAATCCGTCATATGCCGTCCAATCTTTTTGGGCGGCTTTTTTATTGGTGATCACTATGGAAAAATCTATTAAGAAATATTTTGCACTCTTTGCCCTGCCGGCACTCATATGTTTCACAATCGCATTTGTTGTGCCTTTCTTCTGGGGCCTGGTGCTCTCATTCTGCGAGTTCACAAATATTACGGATGCAAGTTTTGTAGGGCTGAGGAACTACATCAGGGCATTCACTGTGGACAACTACTTTACACATGCTTTCTTCTTCACAACAGCATTTGCAGTAGTGAGTGTAATTACAATCAACATCATAGCATTTGCCCTGGCCCTAGTCCTGACAAGATCCTTGAAGGGAACAAATGTCTTCAGGACAATATTCTTCATGCCAAACCTCATTGGAGGAATCGTGCTGGGCTGGATCTGGCAGGTAATCATAAATGGCGTACTGGCATATTTTGAGAAGACTATTGCAGTTGATGCCACATATGGTTTCTGGGGGCTTGTCGTATTGATGAACTGGCAGAATGTCGGATATATGATGGTCATCTACATCGCAGCCATACAGAATGTTCCAGATGAGATGCTTGAGGCTGCAAGGATTGATGGTGCAAACTACTGGACAACACTGTCAAGGATCATCATTCCTGCTGTAATGCCGTCAATCACAATCTGCCTTTTCCTGACAACGACAAACGGGTTCAAGCTTTATGACCAGAACCTTGCACTGACTGCAGGAAATCCGAACCATCAGACAGAGATGCTTGCACTCAACATCTTCAACACATTCTATTCCAGGATAGGCTTTGAGGGCGTTGGACAGGCAAAGGCTGTAATATTCACCATCCTTGTTGCTGCAATATCTCTTCTGCAGCTCTACACTACCAGGAAAAAGGAGTACGAAAACTGATGAAAAGAAAGACTGTTACAGACATAATCCTATATATTCTGCTGATCGTTTTTGCAGCATTTGTTATCTTTCCAATCCTGATAGTGTTCCTGAACTCATTCAAGGGCAGGCTCTTTATCTCATCCGATCCGTTTTCCCTGCCGAAAGGGGATGCATTCGTTGCATTCACTAACTATACTGGAGGCCTGGCAAAAACCGGATTCTTCTCAGCTTTCGGTTATTCCTTATGGATTACGGTAGCATCTGTAGCTCTTATCCTGCTTCTGACGAGCATGCTTGCCTGGTATATTACAAGGGTCAAGAGCACGGTAACAAGCATCATCTATTTTGCGCTCGTTTTCTCAATGATAGTGCCATTCCAGATGGTAATGTTCCCGATGAGCAAAATTGCGAATATGCTTCATCTGGACAATCCGGTAGGAATAGTAGTCCTTTATGTCGGATTTGGTGCGGGAATGGCATCATTCATGTTCTCCGGTTTCATCAATAGCATTCCCCTAGCCCTTGAAGAAGCTGCAATGATAGACGGTGCCACACCTGT
>CASFJV010000002.1 GCA_949295125.1 uncultured Spirochaetales bacterium | reverse complement strand
GATGGCCTGCCTGGTTGAATATGGCATGCAGCCTGTTAATTCCTCTCGTCCTTTCCTTCTTTGCCGCATCATAGGCATTGATGACGCTCCTCATATCAGACTCTTCTTTAGTGGGAACCTCAATAGCAGCCCAGTTCTCCCTGTTGGTGTCCCTGATGTAGTAGGCGATCTTCACAGCATCCTGCCTGTCCGTCTTGCACTGCGACTGGAATATGATGTGGAGTTTTGCAGGATTGAGAACTACGACTTCGGCTTTGCTGTTCTCTTTCACCTCCCTTGCGAAATTGAAAGAAGACGTTCCTCCTTCAAGCACTACAAGATCACCTTCATTCAATGATGAGATGAAAGATGATCTTCCTTCCCTGCTCATCTCTCCGCTGAACAGCTTCCTGTCCTGGAAATTCCTTTCAGCAGTGAGAACACAGCTCTTGTAGGTTTTCTTTGAAACATCGAGGCTGAGTATTCGCCCGATGCCCTTGTCATTCGGCATTAACATCTGATGCCCTCCTATAGCTTAAGTCTGACAAGCAACAGGCGATTACATTCAAAATGTTGAAGCGGCGTCCTTTCAAATTTTATTAACGAGGTCGGATCCTCATATCCGCCTCAATGAATTAAGTAATCGATGAACCGGCTCCGACTTATTTTTGCCGAGGTAACTGCCACTCTGGCACTCCATCTCAAAAAATGACCGTCGTGAACTGGCCTCCGTTGACCGTCATCAACAGAATAACATCGACTTGCTTGTAAGCTATGGACATCTTAATTTTTCTTGGGGGCAGATCTGCGTGCAATTAATAATTGAATCTTTTTTGATTGTTATATTTCTCTAATGGTATCAGGAAAAAAATAAGGAGCGGTTCCTTGGAATACCGCTCCGTAACTTTATATGGGCCCATTCAGATTTGAACTGAAGACCCAAGGATTATGAGTCCTTTGCTCTAACCGCTGAGCTATAGGCCCGGTGTCTAATTGAAGACGCTATTGTACTTTAACAAATTTGTTAATTTGGGGCAATGGCTTTTTCAAAAAACTTTCAGGGTTAACTTTCTGTTAACTAATTAATTTTTTCTTCTCATCATCAGCAATTGCTGATAATATTTAGACATCATTAGGTATTTTGTATGAAAAAACTTGTCACTATTTTATTGGTTTTGCTTATTTCTGCATTTTCTTTGTTCGCAGCAAGTCCTGATTTCAGATTCATTTTTGCTGACCTGGACCAGCATTCAGAGATCCTGATAGGATTCTGTCCAACATATGTACTGGTAGGATTTGGAGCGGATTTCGGTGAGGCAAACACATCTGAGCTCCAGGTTCTTGTGGGAGGAGGATACACTCAGCGCATGGTATTCCAGGATCCGCATACAGGTGAGCCGCATTATACTGAGCCTGAGGGACGTGGAATTACATATGATGTAATCCAGGGGGACCTCTTCCTGCGCTATGACCAGGGCTTCCTTGATGATCTTCTTATGTTAAGGGCAAGCGTAGAGACTCAGTATGAATATAACAGGAGCAGTTTTGTTGACAGGAATGAGAGCCTTGTTGATCAGCTTAATCTCACGGGTGGATATAATCCCCAGATCTATCCTGACCTTCAGCCGGAAAACGGAGTCTCACAGTTCCTTGGAACAACGCTTGGCCTCAGATTCACTTATGACGCAATGGATGATTCCATTCTGATGAATGATGGAATTCTTGCTTATGTGGAAGCTAAATATGCTCCGCTGTTTTTGAACAGGTGGCTTGACGGCACTGCAGATTATTACTCATTAACTGCAAATGCGGTATTTGCCAAGACTCTTTATACATACACGACTGAAAACTATGACTGGTTCAGCATAGTTTTAATTGACAGGGTAAATGTTAACTGGACCGACGGATCTGTACCAGTCAATGCACAGGGGGCTGTATCACTGGGAAGAAAGGTCAGGGGATATAACACATACAGCTATGGGACACAGTTCTCGGCTGTAAACAATTTCGATATCCGTTTTGCAGGTCCGGGCATAGGCATTGACAGCATCAAGCCGAGGATCAACGTATTCTTTGATATGGGAATCGGGGCAGGAAACTATTTCAACACATCTATTCCTGTTGAAACTGAGAGCGGAGTGAATTTCCTCTCCAGCGTAGGTGCGCAGTTCACTGTGACATTCTTCGACTTCATCGATCTTGGATATGAGCTGGCATACATATTCACAGGTGAGAAGATGACGCAGCCTGGAGAGCGGCTTGTAGGCCGTTTCACATTCTTCCTGGATTTCTAACTTATCCAAAAAGACCCTGGATTTTATTCCAGGGCTTTTCTTTCATAGGTATGGGTTTTCTTCTGCCATGGTCTCTACGCCTGTGCAGCCGAGATCATGGAGCATTGTAAGCACATCATTTTCCATATAGCGCGGAACATAGCGCGCATATACTGAGATTTTCCCATCCTCAAGTGCTGCGCCAGGGGTAAGGCCACTTGATGCAATTGCATTGTAAAGGTCCAGCGCTTCACTGTTTGAAGTGAAAGTTCCTGCTTTCACCTTTATCCAGCCCGGATCCTCTTCCTCTGTTTCTTTCCCGGACAGTATCACTCTTACTTGCAGATCCTCATAGCCGCTGTCTGAGATTCCAAATGCATCTGCTCCCTTCCTGTTCAGAAGGATTTCCCTGTCAGCAGGCATTTCTACAATGTCATTTATATATACGGTCTCTGTTTTCTCACCGTTGCTTACCTCAAGGAGGGTATCAACAGGGTAAGCCTTTGATGCTGCATTGATTTCACTATCGCTGTAGGCACTTCCATCTGTGGTCACATACTCCGGCCTGTCAGGAACATAAAAGCCTGTCCCAACAGCGAGTGCGGAGCTCAGTGCAATAAATACCAGCAGTAATACGGCAAATGTTTTTTTCATGCCTCATATTTTATCTTAAGCATTTTTTCTTGCATAGCCTCCAGCTTGCAAGAAAATTGTCTCTTTGAGATAATGAACCTTATGAGTGAGAACAAAAATAATTTAAGCCACTGGGCAGACCAGATGGCAGAAAGGATTATCCGGGAAAAAGGAGATAAGGAATTATATACGTGCGCAAGCGGAATCACCCCTTCAGGCACTGTCCATATTGGAAACTTCAGGGAAATAATCACTGTTGACCTGGTCGTGAGGGCTCTCAGGGAAAGAGGGAAAAATGTCAGGTTCATATATTCATGGGACGATTATGACGTATTCAGGAAAGTTCCTAAGAACATGAAGGATCCTGAAAGGCTTGCCACATACCTCAGGAAGCCAATCACACTTGTCCCTGACACCTCAGGAACAGCCGAGAACTATGCAAGGGCCAACGAAGTGCGTGTTGAGAATGCACTCCCGATTGTCGGGATCCATCCTGAATACATCTACCAGGCAGACAGGTACCGCAGAGGATACTATGCAGAGGGAATAAGGCGTGCCCTGGAAAAGAGGGATGAGATCCGCACTATCCTCAATGAGTGGAGGACAGAGCCTCTTGCTGAGGACTGGTATCCGGTATCCGTATTCTCATCCTTTACAGATAAGGACAATACTACGGTGACAGGATGGGATGGAGAGTGGTGCATCACATATCACGATAATGATCTTGATAAAAGTGAGACCATAGATATCAGGAACACTCCTAACTCTAAGCTGCCATGGCGTGTTGACTGGCCAATGAGATGGGCAAAGGAAGGTGTAGACTTCGAGCCGGGTGGCAAGGATCACCTGACAGAGGGTGGAAGCTATGACACTTCCAAGAAGGTTGTTGAGCTTTTTGGAGGGACTGCACCGGTATCCATGCGCTATGATTTCATCAAGCTTAAGGGCATGGGAGGCAAGATCAGCAGCTCAGGGGGAGAGGTTGCAGACCTTTATGATGTACTCGAAATCTATACTCCGGAGATTGTACGCTACCTGTTTGTAGGAACCAGGCCTAATTCTGAGTTTGCTATCTCATTCGATCTCGATGTGCTCAAGATCTATGAGGATTACGATAACTGCGAACGCATCTATTTTGGCCTGATCGATGTCAAGGAACAGAGGAAGGAAAAGGAGAAGAGGATCTATGAACTGAGCCAGGTTGATGGCAGCAGGATTCCTTCTGAACCGGGATACCAGGCACCATTCAGGCATCTGTGCAACCTTCTGCAGATACATGAGATGGATGTGGATAAGGCTCTCTCAAGCCTTGACGATGTGACAGAGGGGCAGAAGGACAGGCTGAAGGCAAGGCTTACCTGTGCCAGGAACTGGCTGGAGAAATATGCTCCGGAAGAGTTCAAGTGGTCTCTATCCATGGATAAGGAGCCTATTGATGTGAGCGATAGCGAAAGAAAGGCCCTCAGGGATCTCTCCTCTTATGTTGCAGAGTATCTTGATCAGATGGATGAGAAAGGGTTCAGCACATATATCTATAAGGCTGCAGCTGATAACGGGCTTGAGAATGCAGACTTCTTCAGCATCACTTACCGTGCTCTTATTGGAAAGGAAAAGGGGCCAAAACTTGCAGGCTTCATTAAGACTGTAGGAGCTGAAAAGATTACTTCAATTCTTTCTAAATACTGATTATGAAATAAATTAGGGATGCTTAACGGCATCCCTTGAATTTTATGCACTTATTTAGTTAGTCATTATGATTAAATTTATTTTGCCATGTCCTTGAATATCTTATCAAGGACAACCTGGTTATTCCTCCATTTATCTACTGCCTTGACCCTGAGGTCAAGCTCAAGCCTTGAGCCTGGGAATATCCTCTTTATTTCCCTGAATGATTCCTTCCTGATCCTCCTTATATTCTCTCCGCCTTTTCCAACTATTATGCCTTTCTGCCCTTCACGCTCTGTATTGATGAATGCCCTTATCCAGACTTTCCCATCCTCTTCGCTGTATTCCATGTCCGAAACTTCCACGAATATGGCATGAGGCAGCTCATCTGTAAGTGTGCTTATGGTTTTCTCCCTTATGATCTCAGATATCCTGAATTCAAGCCCCTGGTCCGTATACTGGCTTTCTTCGTACATAAGTTCCCCTTCCGGAGCTATCCTGAAGAGTTCTATCAGCACTTCATCTATTCCTTCATCATTCAGCGATGATGTGAGAAGCACCGGAGATGATGGAAATCTTTCTTTCAGGAAGAACTCTGCATCCTCTTTCTCTGCTTTTGTGAGTATGTCCTTCTTGTTTATTGCGCAGACTACAGGAACATCTGCTTTCTTAATAAGCTCAGCCAGAGTCTCTTCCTCTTTCTTTGCGGCCCTCTTGCCATCAACTATGTAGAGGATCATGTCTGATTCAGAGAGTGCTGAAACAGTGACTTCCTGCATTTTCCTGTTTATTGTCTTATCAGAAAGATGGTAACCCGGGGTATCGAGAAATACAAGCTGGCCTCTCTGGTCCGTATAGATTCCGCGGATCTTATTCCTTGTTGTCTGTGGGCTTGGGCTTGTAATGCTCACTTTCATTTCGCATATTGTGTTGACCATTGTGCTCTTTCCCGCACTTGGCCTTCCTATAACAGATACAGTTGCGCTTTTCATGAGTTAAAGTGTATGGGAATTTTGAATGCTTGGAAAGCTTTCCTTTGAAGAAAAGATATGTTAAATTCATTGTCATGGAAGAAGAAAAGAAAGAGAGTAAGAATGCAGGTATGGAAGAGAGACTCCTGAAGACCAGGAGCATTCTCATTTCAGGTGAGATAAACAAGGATCAGGCCGACAGCTTCACGCGGGAGGCCCTGATACTGGATGCTGAGAGCAGCGATCCTATATATGTCTACATCAACAGCCCCGGCGGAGATGTATATTCAGGCTTTGCAATCCATGATATGATCCGCTACCTGTCCTCTCCTGTGTATGTCATCGGAACAGGACTCGTAGCTTCTGCCGCAGCACTGATTTACCTTGCTGCAGACAGGGATAAGCGCATTGCCTTTGAGCACTCCACTTATCTTATCCATCAGCCACTTTCCCAGATGAAGGGAGTTGCTGCAGATATGCAGATCCAGGCTGAGAAGATGGAGGAACTGAGGAAGGCTCTCGATCAGCTTATTGCAGATGCAACAGGCATGGATGCTGAAAAAGTAAGCAGGGACACAGAAAGGGACTGCTGGCTCTCTGCAAAGCAGGCTCTTGAGTACGGAATAGTTTCCAGGATAATCAGGAAAAAAAGCGAAATTTAGTTTGCAGAAATCGGAATTTTGCAGCTTAGGATAATATGAAGAGAAAACATCTGCTTTGTATTATCCTTATTTTTTTGTCCCTATGCTCCTGCATGGAGGATCCTGGAGGAAAAAGCCTGACAATCGTCAGCTATAATATGTACCTCCTTTTTGATGATATCGAAGACGGCGATGAATATTATCCATTCAATGAATCCGGCGGATATACGGAAGAAGCATATTCAAAGAGGCTTGACCTGTACAGAAAATTCTTCCTCTCTGATATAGCCGAAGCTGACATCTATATCCTTAGTGAAGTTGAATCAGAAAAAGCGATAATTGACCTGCTTAGTGGCGAGCTGGCCAATAAAGGCTACAAATTTTATTCTATTTCAGATAGTAATAATCCAATATCGGTTGTATTTTTCTCAAGAATTCCAGTAAATGATATAAAGGTGCATTCCAATTCCGGTCCAAGGAATATCCTGGAGCTGGAGCTTTTCATCTTCGGAGAGAAGGTATGCATCTATGGCATTCATGCAAAAAGCAGGATAGATGGTGGAGAGGAAGAGAGAAAAAGCGCATTCAGCCATCTCAGTTCCCTGATGCAGGATAACGGGCTCTCCCTAAGCATTGCGGTCGGGGACTTCAATGAAGATCCGCGCTATGGTGAGAATATTGCGGATGTCCAGGCTCTTCCTGATGCTCATCTCAAAGTGACAGGAGATCCTCTCTTGACCTCATACAATGTATTCTATGATCCGGCTCTTGATCCTGAAAATGGGGACATGTCCACATACTACTATGATGGGAAATGGTATGCATATGACAATGTGCTGCTGAGTTCTGCCGCATTCGACGGCTCAGGACTTGAGTATGCCTATGCGGAAGTCATCTGGCCTGAAGACGGAATTTCTGCAGATGGCGTTCCCCTGAAATTCGATATCGAAGCGATGGAGGGCTATTCAGATCATCTGGCACTGAAAGTGAGGCTTGATTATAATGGATAGCGTTATGGAAAACTTAAGAGAGATTTTACTTGGAGGACAGTCTTTTTCCTGGAGGGAGGAAGGCTCTGGAGTGTTTTCTGCCGTTCTAAATGGCAGGGTTTACAGGATAAGCAGCATAGAGGAGTGCAGGAATGATCCGTTCCTCTATGATTATTTTGATATGTCATATGACTATGATAAAGCTAAAAAGGATATCGCGGCACTCGATCCGCTTTTGAAGGAGGCTACGGAGAAAGTCGGAACTTTAAGGCTTCTCAAGCAGGATCCGTTTGTTACCCTTATTTCCTTTATCCTGAGCCAGAACAACAATATAAAGCGCATTAAGGGGCTTTATGACAGGTTGTCGCAGAAATATGGGAAAGAAGTTGAGGAGGGATATTATTCATTTCCTACTGCAGATGAATTGAAAGATGTTTCACAAGAAGATTTCAGGGCGCTTGGAATGGGATTCAGGGCACCTTTCCTTGTTGATGCAGTTAAAAAGGCCGGTATCCTTGATGAGGTCTGGAATCTGGGTTTTGATGATGCTGCAAAACTTCTTATGACAATAAAGGGTGTTGGCCCCAAGGTTGCCTCCTGCATCCTTATCTTTGCCTACCAGAGGAAGGATGGCTTTCCTATGGATGTCTGGATGAAAAGGGTCATGGCAAAATACTATCCGGGAAAGGATAAGTCATATTTTGCACCATATGAGGCTTTGAGCCAGCAGTACCTGTTTTCATGGATCAGGGAGATTGAAGGCTAGGCCTCAAGCATTGCATGTGTCAGGTAAGGAAGGAGGGGCAGGTACACTTCCTGCATCTTTTTCCCTATCTCAGATGGATCTGAAATTCCGCCTGCCTCGCTTTTTGTCAGCCTTATTATCCCTTCTCCCACTGCAAATGCATATTCCTCTGCAAGGCTATGTGTAACGCCTGGTTTCATTGGGAATGATGAAAAGGCTTCAGCAATGGCTTTAAAAAGGATTTTCCTTTTTTCCATCAGCTGCCGTTCAAGGCCTTCCGGAGGGATGTATGTGGAATAGTAGAAGAGATTCTTATATAGGGGGTTTATATCATAGTACTCTCTTATGCGTTCTATTACCTGAGACAGGCAGGTTGCTGAATCCTCTTTGTCATATACCCCTTTGCTGATATATTCCGCGGTCTCAGATAATATGCGCTCGAGAGCAGCTAGATATAACCCCTCTTTGCTTTCAAAATTATGGTAGACAAGGCCTTTGGAAACCCCATGCTCAGAGCAGATTATATTCATGACGCCGCTTCTGTAGTTGTTCTTTCCGAATTCAGCTATTGCAGCGTCAAGGATTCTAGCCCTGCTGATCCTGGTCCTTTCAGCCTTTGTCATAAGCGCTCCTTCAACCATATAATAAAACGAGTTTAAAAATTCGTAAATTAAATTTTTCCCTGTAATATGGAATGCTCCAGTGATCAGGGCAGTTTCCAGTCCCAGTGGCCAGGCATTGAGGCCTGGAGGCTCACTCCTTGACTTTCTTCGGGTACTGTATCTCGTAGAAGATCTGCTCGAGTTCAAGTGCTATGTTTATGTTGTGGACTATCGGCCTCAGCACTCCATCTATATTCTGGCTCTTGAGTGTAACTGGGGAGAAGTTCAGCACTCCCTGCACATTGGCATCGATCAGTTTCTGGAAACAGTCTGCTGCTGAATTCTCAGGAACGGTGAGTATGGCAATCTTCACGTTCAATGCCTCAATGACCTCCTCAAGCCTGCTCATGGGGTAGAGCGGAATAGGGTTAGCCGCATCTGAATAAACCAGCGGATCCGTATCGAATCCTGCCACTATCCTGATTCCGTCCGGTTCGAATCCGGAGTAGTTCATAAGTGCCTTTCCGATCCTTCCACACCCGACTATGATCACATTCTGCGCTTCTCCCTTACCCAGTATTTCCCCGAGCCTGTTAACGAGGGGAAGGATGTCATAGCCGCCCCTTTTCTGCCCGTAAATGCCAAGGAGGGAGAAATCTTTCCTCACAATTACGGCATTCACCCCTGCCGCATCTGCAAGGTTATGTGCAAATACTTTTTCTAATCCGCTAGCTCTGAGCCTATTAAGTGCGCGGTAATATCTGGTAATGCGCGTTAACATATCACTATTCATCTATATTCTCCATCTTATGTGAATGAGATTATATTATAGGAGATTTGATGTCAATAAACATCAAATATTAAGATTATATGTTCTTTCATCTAAAAATAAGCTCTGCTTAATTGTAAATCGGTATTTTTTTAGCTATTATATATTCCGAACATAAAAGGAGTAGATATATGTCTCAGAATTTATTTTCTGAAGAATTGAATGCTTTCGTCGACGAATGGAAAGATAAGCCGGGTAACCTCATTATGGTCTTGCACCATGTACAGCAGGAATTCGGCTATATCTCGAGAGAGGCAGCTGAAGAAGTTTCACGCCGTCTTGATATCCCTCTGGCTAAGATGTGGGGAGTAGTCGCGTTCTAGCATTTCTTCATGCTTAACAAACCAGGTACATACACTATTCAGGTATGTCTCGGTACCGCATGCTACCTTAAGGGCGGCGATATCATCATCGAGGAACTTGAAAAGCAGAAGGGTCTTACAGTTGGCGGTCTTACGGAGGACGGCAAGTTCTCTCTTGAGGCTGTAAGATGTGTCGGGTGTTGTGGACTTGCACCTGTAATGACTATTGCAGGAGAGGTCTTTGGAAAGGTCACCAAAGAACAGGTGGCAGGAGTTTTGGATAAATTTTCCTGATGGATAAGGAAGATCTGATCCTCGAAGGCCTTAAGAACAGTTTGGAAGCAGGTGCTGGGGCTGTGGATATCTTCATCGATGGAAACTCGTTTTCAATATCTGATGATGGACATCTTGGCCTTATCCCGGATTTCAAATCTGGCTGCTCATCAAAAGGTGGGAACAGGGGAAGAGGACTATATCTTCTTTATAGGGAAACGGAAGGCAACCTGAAACTGTTCAGGAAGGATGGAAGAACTGTCCTGGAAGCAGCTTTCCCATCACCTATAAAGGCAGAAGAGATCATTCCTGTATGCTTCAACCTGACAAGCGATCTCACTTTCCACAGCCTGAAGGATGGAAAGGAAAGGTACTTTATAAATAAGGATGTGCTTGAAAGGATGGATCTGGATTTATCCAGGGCAAAGGACATATCCAAGCTGAAGAAGATTATCAGAGAAAAAGAGCTAAGGAGTTAATAAAATGGCAAAGCTTACAGTTGAACAGCTTCACAGCCTCAGGGAGCGTGAAGAGATCAAGATGAAAAAGCGTGACATTGAAGGCAAAAAGAGGCACATAGTCGTTGCAATGGGTACAAGTGGCATTGAGAGCGGAGCTAAGATAATTCTCGATGAGTTTGCAACACTTGCAGAGGAAAAAGGCCTTGACGATGTAATAATCACGCAGTCCGGAGCACTTGAGGGTGTAAAGGAGCCTGCAGTCCAGATCCACACTCCGGATTTAGGACTTGTAACTTATCAGGATGTGAAGAAATCCGATGTTGCCAGGATCATTGATGAGACAGTCATGGGTGGCAAGATCATAAAAGAAATGGCTGTTGAGGCTTAGGAGGGAGGAGAATATGGCATTTAAGAACTATATCCTGGTCTGCGGAGGAACAGCATGTGAATCATCAAGGTCCGACCAGATCTACCAGAACCTCATTGAAGAGGCTAAGAACCAGGGTGTTCAGGACAAGGTCCAGATTGTCAAGACCGGATGTTTCGGATTCTGTGAACAGGGTCCTATCGTGAAGGTTCTCCCTGAAGACAGCTTCTATGTGCAGGTGAAGCCTGAGGATGCAAAAGAGATTATCAGCGAGCATGTAATAAAAGGACGTGAGATCACACGCCTTCAGTATGGCCATCAGGTCAGGAAGCCATACGAGGAAGTTGAGGATATCCCATTCTACAAGAAGCAGAAGAGGGTTGTGCTCAGGAACTGTGGAAAGATCGCCCCTGAAGACATTGATGAATATATCGCATGTGACGGATACAAGGCTCTTGAGAAAGCCCTCTTTGAGATGAGTGAGGATGATATCATCAACGAACTCAAGATCGCAGGACTCAGAGGCCGTGGCGGTGCTGGATTCCCTACCTGGATGAAGTGGAATTTCACAAAGCAGGCAGAAGGGGATGTGAAGTACGTCGTATGCAATGCTGATGAGGGAGATCCGGGAGCATACATGGACCGCTCAACACTTGAGGGAGACCCGCATTCTGTCCTTGAGGCAATGACAATCTGCGGAAAGGCAATAGGCGCACACCAGGGCTTCATCTACATCAGGGCCGAATATCCTCTGGCTATTCACCGCCTTGAAGTTGCCATGAAGCAGGCAAGGGAGTACGGCCTTCTTGGAAAGGATATCCTTGGAAGCGGATTCGATTACGATATCGAGATCAGGCTCGGTGCTGGTGCTTTCGTCTGCGGAGAAGAGACAGCACTGCTTCAGTCAATTGAAGGAAAGAGGGGCATGCCTCAGCCTCGTCCACCATTCCCTGCAGTAAAGGGACTTTGGGGAAAGCCTACTGTCATCAACAATGTGGAAACATGGGCAAACATCCCTGCCATCATAGTCAGGGGAGGCAAGTGGTTTGCTTCAATCGGTACTGATGACAGCCATGGAACAAAGGTATTTGCCCTTACAGGAAAGATCTGCAATTCTGGCCTTGTTGAGGTTCCGATGGGAACGACATTAAGGGAAATCGTATTCGATATCGGAGGCGGTATCGCACATGGAAAGAAATTCAAGGCAGTACAGACGGGAGGCCCTTCCGGCGGTGTCATAACAGAAGAGAACCTCGACACTCCAATTGATTTCGGTTCCCTCATGAAGATCGGATCAATGATGGGCTCTGGCGGCATGATCGTCATGGATGAGGATGACTGCATCGTTGACGTTGCCAAATTCTACCTGGATTTCACAGTTGATGAATCCTGTGGAAAATGTGCTCCTTGCCGAATTGGCGGAAAGACGCTGAATGCCCTGCTTGGAAAGATAACGGAAGGAAAGGCAACAGAGAAGGATGTGGAACAGATGAGGCAGATTGCACTTGCAATGCAGAAGGGAAGCCTCTGTGCACTCGGACAGACTGCACCTAATCCTGTTCTTTCAACACTGAAATACTTCCCAGAGGAGTATGAGGCACATATCAAAGACAAGAAATGCCCTTCAGGAAAGTGCAAGAAGCTCATTTCCTATTCTATTGATCCAAGCAAGTGCATTGGATGTACAGCATGTGCAAGGAAGTGCCCTGTTGGCGCTATCTCTGGTGAGCTGAAGAAGCCGCACAGCATAAACACTCAGGTATGTATCAAGTGTGGCGTATGTAAGGAAACCTGTAAGTTTTCTGCTATCAGCGTAAAGTAATGGGGGTAAAGAGATGAAGATTCATTTAACCATAAACGGAATTCCAGTAGAGGTTGAGGCAGGAACAAGCGTGCTTGAAGCAGCACGCAAGGCAGGAATCAGGATTCCAACCCTCTGCTATCATCCGGATCTGAAGCCATTCGGATCCTGCGGACTGTGTGTCTGCAAACAGGAAGGATCTGCAAAGATCCTGAGAGCCTGCGCAACGCCTTGTGCAGAAGGCATGAAGATCATTACCCATGATCAGGAACTCTATGAAGTGAGGAAGACAATCATTGAGCTCACGATGAGTACACATCCGACATCATGCCTTACCTGTGTAAGGAATAACAAATGTGAGCTCCAGAAGCTCGCCATCGAGTATGGTATCCGTGAACAGCCGTTCCAGCCAAGGCTGAAAGACAGGAAGATCGACGATTCAACACACATCATAACCCTTGATCCCTATAAGTGCATCAAGTGCGGACGCTGTGTACAGGTATGCCAGGAGCTCCAGGGAGTATATGCACTGGAGTTCATTGGAAGAGGTGATTCAACAGTGATGAGCCCTGCTGCCAACCTTCCTCTGAACGAGAGTCCATGCATCAAGTGCGGACAGTGCATCACACACTGCCCTGTAGGCGCTATTTATGAGCAGGATGATGTATCTGACATGATGAAGGCTATCAGTGATCCGGATAAGATCGTTGCTGTCCAGATGGCTCCGTCAGTGCGTGTTGCAATCGGTGAAGAGTTTGGAATGGAACCTGGTGAGATCACGACAGGCAGGCTCTATACTGCACTCAGAAGGCTTGGAGTTGATTATGTATTCGATACCAACTTCGGTGCAGACCTGACAATCATGGAAGAGGCCAGTGAGCTTGTTGAAAGGATTAAGAACAACGGTGTGCTTCCTCAGTTCACATCATGCTGCCCGGGCTGGGTAAACTATGTGGAGGAATACTATCCTGAGCTTCTTGAGAACCTCTCAACTGCAAAGAGCCCGATGATGATGCAGGGTGCTGTTACAAAGACTTACTGGGCACAGAAAGCCGGAATAGATCCAGGCAGGATATATTCGGTGGCAATCATGCCATGTACAGCAAAGAAAGATGAGATCAGGCGTCCTATGAGCGTTTCAACAGGAAAGGATGTCGATGTCGTTCTTACTACAAGGGAACTTGGAAGGATTATCAGCCAGTATGGAATAGACTTTAAGAACCTTGAGGAGAGCGAAGTGGATTCCCCAATCGGAGAGTATACGGGAGCTGCAACCATATTCGGAGTGACCGGCGGTGTTATGGAAGCTGCAGTACGTTCTGCCTACAGCTTCGTAACAGGAAAGGAGCTTGAGAATGTGGAGGTCCAGCCGGTACGCGGCCTTGAAGAGGTCAAGAAGGGTACAGTCGACTTCAATGGAACTCCGGTAAGGGTTGCTGTTGTGCATGGAATGGCCAATGCAAAGCAGATTCTTGAGGAAGTTAAGGCTGCAAAGGCAAAAGGTGAGAGGGCTCCTTATGAGTTCATCGAGATCATGGCATGCCGTGGCGGCTGTATTGCAGGTGGCGGACAGCCAATTGGAACAGATGATGAGGTAAGGCTCAAGAGGACAAAAGGCCTTTACACAGATGATGAGAAGTGCACGCTGCGCCGCAGCCATGAGAATCCGTCCATCAAGAAGATCTATGAGGACTATTATGGAAAGCCTCTGAGCCATAAGGCTCATGAAGAGCTTCATACAAGCTACAGGCCTCAGAAGATCTATAAGGACGAAGCCTGAATTCAGTTTCCCTTCCCTTTTAGTTAATGGGGGAGGGAAATTTTTTTGCTTTTTTGTATGTTTCTATAAAAAGTATCTTTACAAAACTCCAGTACCTATGTATAGTAACATCTGAGGTGTTACTATGAAAAGAATCGCAATTGTTTCAGCCATAATCATCCTGGCAGTATCCGGAGCATTGTTTTCCCAGGGAGCAGCAGAGAATGGGCAGAGTGGGGAAAGGACATATCTTATCGGGATATCCAAACTGCTTGCACATCCTGCACTTGATGCGATAGAGCAGGGAATAAAGGACTACCTGGATTCAACAGGATATGAATTTGAGTATGACTGCCAGAATGCGAATGGAGAGGTCGCTGCATGCTCACAGATTGCACAGGTGTTCAGCAATGAAAAGACAGATCTGAATATTGGAATTGCAACTGCACCTGCCCAGGCACTTGCAAACATTTGCGAAGATACACCACTGATCTTCTCTTCAGTCACAGATCCGTCTGTTGCCGGGCTTGTAGGAGAAGGAATCACTGGGATTGCCGGAGTATCTGATATGGTTCCGGTAAAGGCCCAACTGGAACTCATAAGGGAGATTGTCCCGGATATAAAGAGCCTTGGAATGCTTTATACGTCATCGGAGGCTAATGGAATAGTCCTTATGGAGGCAATGGAGAAGGAAGCCGGGGAAGCTGGAATTGAGCTCGTTACCGCAGCTGTTGCGAATTCCAGTGAAGTCAGGATGGCGGCTGAATCAATCATCGACAGGGTGGATGCAGTCTATGTAGCAACTGACAATACAGTAGTCAGTGCCATTACTGCACTCTCTGATGTGTGCATGGCACATAAGATACCTCTTTTCAGTGCTGATACAACAAGCAGTTACGGGACAGAAGTCCTTCTTGCGGGAGGATTCGACTACTATGCTTCAGGTGTGCTTACAGGACAGATTGTTGAAAGATACCTGAAAGGAGAAGCGCTGGAAGACATAGGAACGCTGTACCTGGATCAGGAGAGCCTCGAAATCTACCTCAATCTGGATGTGGCCAAAGCCCTCGGACTGGATATCAGCGAGAATATAATCAGCAGTGCCCATACCATTATTGAGAATGGTGAGCAGATTGTAAAATGAAAACACTCCCGCGCTGGGCGGGAGCTGCATAAAGTTATGCTGTGGTCTTTATCCTCATGACCTCAATCTGGGTGGCTGCCGTCTTGGTATAGAGGATGAGATAGGATCCGTCTGTGCTGAGTTCAAGATTTTCATTTGAGCTCAGCGTTTCTACAGCCGTTTCATTCCCAAGGCTTCCATCATTTTCAATCTCATAGCAGTAGATGATCATCTCATCAGAGAGGACATAGAGGTTTCCAGTCTCTTCATTTATTGTGAAGTCCAGGAAATTCTTTCCGGTTTTCTCCGTAAAGAAGACTTTTGAGTCATTCGGGACATCAAATCCTGCGATGAAATCTGATCCCATGAAGTATGTGATGCCGTTTTCCGAAACCATGATCTTCCTCAGTCCTGCATAGTCATCCGTAATTGTTGGAAGTGCATAGTCATTCTTCTGGGCTATTCCGGAATACTGCTTATGATTCATTATTGCAACGTGTCCATTTTCATTTCCAACAACATAGTATGTTCCATCAGGACTTATTCCAAGTGAGTTCATGGATGCAAAGTATCCATCACTCTGACTCAATGCATTCTCCAGATCCATTGTGATGTCGATGCCCCTGTAAGCATAATCCTCATCGGAAGAAAGGCCAGGAACATAGCGTTCAAGCACATATGTATTCTTTCCGTTTGAGTCATAGGCAAGCATAACTATTTCATTCATGAGCTTGTCAAAACCTGCAGAACCGCCTGTCATGCCATACTTCTCAGTTGCGCCCATGTAGGAGGTAAGCAGCCCTCCGCATGTCTCAATCTGTTCAACTTCATTTGTCTCTGACCTGTAGTTGAACCTTACGGTATTTGCCGGACTGTTCATTCCTACTACGACGGCATATGTTCCGCTGGCATCAAGCAGCCTGTATCCAAGATCTACCGGTGTGCCGTTCAGTCCGCTGAGGCTGGATGTTGTATACTCCTTGAGAACATCGACATTGTTTCTGGCCATTGTAGCGATCTGCAGGGTTCTGTTCAGTCCGCTTATGACCATGAATTTGCCATCTGGCAGGAATTTTATGAGCGTGTTGGTTCCAAGGGACAGCCCTGTAGTCTCCGCATCGAGCCTCACGCTGTTTCCAGGAATTCCCTTAGCGGTCCGCACAAGGGCATTGAGGCTGATTGAGCATGAGCCATAGGAGCCGATCTTGCTTGTATATGCAACGGCATCGAGCCTGTGTGCTCCCGGGGTGAATGTGATGCCGGCAGATGTTCCTGTGGCCACCTGGACTCCATCTATGTACCACATTACCGTGATATCATTGAGATTTGCCTTTTCAGGCACCAGGGATACCGTTATCTCCTCTCCGGCTGTCACTTCGCTATCCACTCCCTCAACCGTGCATTCCACAGGTATTCCGGACTGGTCCAAAAGCTGTATGGATCCAGGAGCGTAGGGGAAATTATCCAGATTGAATTCGATATCCGCACTGCTTGTCTCATCTCCGACAATCCTGACTGCCTCGGTGAAGCCTGACATCAGGATATCAGAAGAGTACAGCCTTCCCTGGAGGATGTATGATCCTGCTTCCATGTTTGTCCTGGATGCTGTTGCAGTGCCTTCTGAAGTGTTCATGGATGCTGTAAGGCTTTCGCTTTCCTCCTCATTCTGCTTTGTGATCTCAAGCTCAATCCGCGGATCTGTTATCACATCCTTATTCCAGCTCATGCTGATTGAAAGGTTTCCATTGCCGACAAGGGTTGCAAGGCGGACTACAACGCTTGGATTTGATGCGCTGAGTGTGAAATCGGTGCTGCCCGTGACAAGCGGAACGTTTTCCTCATTCAAGCCGGTGGCTTCAATATGCCAGTTCCCGACAGCAACCCCGCTCAGCGTTGTGCTTGTCTTTGTGGTAGTGAAGCTGAATGATCCGTTATTAGGGCCAGTTCCCCTGATCTGGTATAATGTGACTTCTAGAGGTACTTCCTCAGGAGCGATGAGACGGGATACGTCTGAATTCAGCGTTATCCTCATGTCTGCAACGCTAGCGCTCTCCTCGCAGGAGATGAATAATGTAAGAGCCAGAAGGGCTGATACAGAAAAGCTGAGTATTCTTCTCATTTTTTACTCCTTGTAACTTGCTTTCATCCCTTCTAAGTGCCAGAAAGTCGGAAAGTGTTAACTTTTTCCATGAAAATTTTTATAATTTCTTCTGTGAAAGACGAAATATTTATCAGTTCACTTGAAGCTAAAGACCGCGATGGCGCTATTCTTGAGATCCTTAAAGCCATTGGACTTGAGGACATTGATGGAGCTTTTAAGGCAGTTAAGGACCGTGAGGAGGTATCCTCCACCCTTGTTGGCAGGAATACCGCAATTCCTCATGCACGCACTTCCTCTGTTGATAAGCTTGTATATGCGGTTGCAAAATCAGGCAGCGGCATAGAATGGGATAAAAATGGAAAAGCAAACATAATAGTCCTAACTCTCTCTCCTGTAAATGCAATCGGGGAACATGTAGTTTTCTTATCCCATGTTGCCAGGATACTGGAGGACGATGAAAAAGTTAAAGGAATAATGGAAGCTGAGAGCACAAAAGAGATGGAGGAGGTTTTCAGCCTATGATCCATAAGATCTCAATACTGGCAGTCCTCGGTTCTATCCTTTACATGGTCTACACTTCAGTCTACAGGGGATATATCTTCCGTCCGATCCTACTTGTCATGATCGTTTGTGCGGCACTTTACTACATAACAACAAGTGTGCTTACAAAGGGAATGGTAGAGAAAAAAGAGGGTAGTAAGGACATCGTTTCATACCGCGCAGGCCTGGTAAGCGGCAATAACCTGGTTCCTGGACGCTTGGTCCTCTCAGATGGCAGAATAGCATTTTACAGGAGAAAGGGAGATCTTGGAGGAGCTGTGGAAGTGTTTTCCGTGAAATCAGAAGACCTTGCGAGCTACAGCATCGGAAAAATCAATGAATATCACAGCGGTATCAGGATAAACTCAAAAGCAGATGAGACATATGAGATGAAATGCAAGGAGATACTTCAGAATGAAGCACTCTTCAGGTCTATGATGGGACTTGCTGAAGAGGATGTTGAGCAAGAAGCCCAGAATGATGAGTGAGAAAAAACTGCTTGCTTTTTCCTGAATTCAAGTTATAGTGATTTACATGGCAAAGTTGGCTTATCTGATTTTGCTGCTTCTTTTCCTTTTTATTCCGGTATACGGATCATCGTTTTATTTCGGCATCGATCTTGGTGCAGCTGATTCTTTTTTTGCTGATGGCAGCAGGGTTAGTTTTGATATCGGCTATTCTTTTGCCGATTTCAGGATCTCAGTCCCTTTTTCGTACTCGTTCTGCCTGGAGCATTCAATCTCAGCTTTAGATATCGCAATACGGGCTGATGTCTATCCTTTTAAGGACCTGCCGCTTTTTTTCGGTGTTGATGCGCTGCGCTACCTGCGTTTCTTCGGGCTTTCAAGCCCTGAGGAGAGGAATCTTTTCCTCTCTTCCATAATGGTGGGCTATACTTTCAGGCTTCCATACTGCTATATAGAACCGCGCATAATCGCATCAGATCCTGCAAGGCTCAGGGAGACTGAGACCGGAATCCTTGATGACCACTTTCCATACTATTTTGACTTTTACGGACAGCTTATTGCCGGAGTCCGTTTTTAGGAGGAAAGTATGAAGAAATCAATCGATCTGGCAAACAGGATTGCCGCACTCTGCATGATAGCAGCAATATGCTCATGCACGATGGATCTTTCAGGACCTGAAGCGCTCAGCAACAGGATGCTTGTAACAAGATCTGCAAGGCTTATGGAAGTCTATCTTGATGATGTGGCACGCGCCATGACAGAAGAAGAGCTTCCAGGATTCAGGGAAGCGTATGAAAAAGGGTTCTCCGCAGAGGATGTCGCTTCCAGGACGCTCTCAGAGCAAGGGGGAAGGGAATACCTGGAATTCACTATCTATGCAGATGACTATGAAAGCGTAGAGAGCGTTATTGCAGCCGCATCCGGCCTTGTTCCTGAGAAAGAGCTTGAAGGGGTCAGGAAAGATATCGCGGATCTGGAGACAAAGCTCTATGAGGATGCAGAGGAGCAGTCACGGGTAATGACTGCCGCTCAGAAGAAGGCATTCTATTCAGAACTGCGGAAACTTGTGGTCAAGGCTGCAGTCCTGCTTACTGCTGCAATAGTGTATGCCTTTGTCCCGGATATGATGTTCTGGGGAAAGGTGAGTGCGGCAAGTGCCGTGGCTATAGCCGCAGGAGTCCTGGCTGCAACACTGATGTCAATAATTGAGTATGCGAAAACGGGAACCTCCTCTGTGTCTTTCGAAGAATGGTGCAAGGAGATATCGAGTGAACCTGCAGCCGCCTGGGCAATTGCCAGCGGGGTGATAGCCACAAATACAGCACTTGGCAGGTCTCCTGTAACAGCAGCACTGATCCTCGCAGTATTTGCAGTCTATGGAATTATTGATGATGTGAAGCCTCTTCTTGAAGCATATAAGTAGGCGTAAGTGAAGACAGCCGCAGGTATGGGCCTCCGGCTGTTTTAATTTTGCTTCTTGTGTGCAATAATTCCCATATGCATGATTTCAGGGATGAACTTTTAGGGAATTTTATAAGATATACGGAATTTGACACGATGAGCGATGCCTCCATGGTAGAGGAAAGGAGGCCATCGACTTATGGCCAGGAAGAGCTTTTAAGGAAACTTGTTCAGGAGCTTGAGGATATCGGCCTTGATGCCTATTATGGCAAAGAAGGATATGTAAAAGGGGTCCTTAAGGGAAATTGTGATGGCTCTGCGATCGCTTTCATGGCTCATGTTGATACCGCAAGTGATGTTATGGGAAACGGAGTGAAGGCAGTTGTCCATGACTATGAAGGAGGGGATATCGGGCTTTCCGGTTCTGTCGTTATAAAAGCTGAGGAGAACGGGGATCTCTCCAGATACATAGGATCGAAGATCATAACAAGTGACGGGAGCACGCTTCTTGGTGCGGATGATAAAGCGGGCATTGCAATAATAATGAGTGCCGTGAAGTTCCTCTCTGAGAATAAGGATATAAAGCATCCTGATATAGAAGTGTATTTCACTTCTGATGAGGAGACCGGATGCGGCATGGATGGCTTTCCTTATGATGTGATAAAGGCTGAAGCCTGCTATACGGTTGATGGGGAAGAGGAGGGGCTTATAGAAACAGAGTGCTTCAATGCCGCTTCCCTTACTATAAAAGTCAGGGGAAATTCAATCCATTTCGGATCAGCACGCGGAAAGCTTGTCAATGCGATCACAGTGCTTTCGCATATCATTTCAGCCATTCCGCAGGCAGAAAGCCCTGAGGCAACTGACAGCCGCTATGGCTATTACGGTGTTGACAGCATCAGCGGCAGTGTAGTGGAAGCGGAAGCCTCAATGCTTATAAGGGATCATGATCTTGATATCTTTAACAGGAGGATTGAAGCTGTGAAGAAGATAGCCTCCTCCATCGGTTTTATCTATAAGGCCGAAGTGGATGTTGATGTCAGGGTCAGCTATTACAATATGGCAAACGTCAACAGCAGGAATCCGAAGGCGGTTGAGAGGATATTCTCAGCAGCCAGCCGTCTTGGCATCTGTGTGAAGGAATCACTGATCCGTGGCGGTACTGATGGCGCACGGATTGCGGAGAATGCAGGGATAAGCTCACCGAATATCTATACGGGAGGGCACAATCTCCACTCTCTTAGGGAATGGGTTGCGCTTGATGCGATGAACAGCGCTGCGAATCTCGTACTGGAAATAGCAAAAGGTATGTCAACGACCTGAAGCCCGAGGCTGCAGGCATGAGGAGGAAACTCCGAATGCCTGACGTTGACTAGCCCCAGTGATGAGGCTTAGGCCTCTGAACTACGTTGGCCGGGAATATATAGGCACCAGTGGATGTGGCTCTAGTCCACTGCCTCTGCGGTGTATGGCCAAACAGTCCTGTCAGGTAGGGACAGCGCCATGCACACCAAACCCCCTCCAACATTGGCGAAGGGCGACGGGGAGCAAGAAAGCGTGACGGCAGCGGAAAGCCGGCCAAGAAGGCGAGATTTCCGCATCCTTCTCCAGATGTGCATCAGGGAGCGTCTGGACAGGGGATTGGAACATCCCCCTGAGACTCGATGGCAAGGAGGCATGACGGCATGGTATACGTGCTCAACAGCGACGGCTCTCCCCTCATGCCATGCACCGAGGCCAAGGCGAGGCATCGGATAGAGAGCAGGGTACGGCCTGGACGGGACAAGGGTCCATGCGGGAATACACTACAGGCACTTGACGCTCGTCGAGCGTTCGAATACGAATCTTAACTACAAGGAGGTTGTGGAGGTTCCTCCATCAGGACGAGCCTGATGGTTCCCCCTCCATGACATTTATGAAAAAGGCACTGCTGACATTATTCATAGCTGCTGTTTCCCTTTTCCCTTCCTTTTCTGCTGTGACATTTCCTGAGTCGGTAAGCACAGAGGACAGGGCTGTTCTTTCCTCTTTCTTCTCCAATGCCATTTCCGGAAGGAGGGAGAGGGACATAACTGTGAATTCGTTCAGCAGTGACGGACATTTCACGATCTCTTTCTCCATAGATGGAAAGGAAATGAGATTGAGCGCACCAAGCATGGATGTGCTTGGAGAGTTCATTGATAACGCACTCTCACTTGAGGAGAGCCTGTATCTTGAGAACAGCACGCTTTATTATGTCACAGATGATATAATAGCAAGCCATGACAGCTACAGGAAGGGGTGCATGGTTGAAGCCTATGATGCCTCAGGAGATAAAAGGGCACTGCTGGAAACAGTGGATAACATGAACGGCAGCTCAATTTATTCCCCTGTCTATCAGAAAGACCTTGTGGCAGGATTAAATCTTGAGCCGGGGCCATCATTCGCCCTTTACATGAATGGTTCTTCCACATTGCGTTTTAACAGTTTTTCCTTTTCCCTTGCCCTTGCTTATCTTCCTTTCCTGCCGTATTTCAATCCTCTTGCCTCATTCCTGGTTTCTTATGACGGCAATTTTTCTTTTTACGGCGGACTTGGCCTTGAGGCACGGCTTCCTCTTGAGAGGCTGCTTGATACGCACTTCACCCTTATAGAAGAGGGAGCTGTGTTTGCCAATGCAATTCTCTATCTGGGATACGATGGCGCATTTGATGCCGCAGCAACATATTCAGTCGGTTACGAGCATCATATAAGTGCCAGGACGCTATGGCGGATTGGCTATGAAACGGGTACAATAGTTGAAAACACTGTCATGCTTTCTTTTGGAGTGATGTTTTGAGAAAAGTCCTTTTTATCGCCTTATCTGTAATGCTGGCCTTCTCATCCTGTTCAAGCATCGGTAACCTATCTGATGAGACGCTTCCTGGATGGATTGACAATCCGTATGTCAGGAGCGGACGGATTGCATATGTAAATGAAGGCAGCGGAAACAGCGAGGAGGAAGCGGAACTGAATGCAATGGAGAACCTCCTGATTGAGCTTGGATCAGATCTTGGCATTGATGCCTATGCACTCTATTTCAGGGAACTCAGCTCTTCAGGGACACTGAATGCTCTGGATGGGAACATAACGGACACATATTTCAGGACATACCGGGGAGGCCGCTATTCATGTTATGTGATGCTTGATATCAGCGCGGATCTTTTTGATCAGATGCAGTCCCCGGAGACCAGGAGAGCGATGGAGGTGAGGGCCGAGATAGAATCCCTGATGGAGAGCGCCAGGGCTGATTATATGGAAAACAGGGATATTGGTGCGCTTTCAAAGACCCTTGAGGCGCTGTCACTATCCATAGAAAACGGTGTGGAGAATCCTGGCATCAGCAGTGATGAGATACTCTCTGTCGCAATGTATTATCTCGAACCGCTTGAAATAAGGTACAGGCAGTATGGCAGCGGAATAGACGGGGAAATCACTGTAAGAAGGAGGAGGGGAATACTGTATCCTCTTGTATATGATGCAGAGCTTATTGGCACTTATGATATCAGGGATACAGAAGGGAACATAAAAGAGGAGAGCATCCGCTTTAATACCGGATCTGCAGGCCGCTATGATTTCCACAACACGAATAAGGCAATTTCAGAGATCGGGGAATTTGCACTTGACTTCTCCTTTGACAGATCTGTGATAGAGCGCATTGCCTCTTTGGCCGAACCTGGATATTTAGACAGCTTCATTTCCCTTCTTGAGGAAAAGCACAGGGTTTTCAGCTATGCAGAAAACAGGAATTCAGACTATGGACTTACAGTCCTCCTGGCTGAATATGACATAACGGGACAGGAACTGGAAGACAGTGCAGGCCTTGATTCCTTCAATGCCGAGATGATGAATTCAGGATATTCCATCAGGGCTGGAAAGGCGAGTGGGGATGATGATAGTGAGATACTTTCAAATGCAATGGCAAGCGGCATGGATCTGAATGACAGCATCGCCGTGCTCAGGATAGGCGTTGCCGACAGCGTGGAGACTCCAGGACGCACTGTGCTTGCATATGTCAGCAGCACTCTCGGCATATATGACAGGGATACTTCAGAGCTCATCTTTTCAGATAACACAACATCTTCCATAGGCAGCGGAGAGAGTTACAGTGAAGCGGTCATGGATGCGTTCACAAACTGCGGGCGCAATCTTGCATCCACTGTAATCACATACCTCTGAGTATCCTTATCTCCTCACTCCAGAGTGTTTCATCGATCGTCTCAAGCACGAGAGGCTTATCCTGGGCAGCTTTATGCCTGACTGCAGATTGAAGTGCTTCAAGGCCTATCAGGCCTTTGCCGATACTCTCATGCCTGTCCTTCCTTGATGAAAGCGCTACCTTGCTGTCGTTTATGTGCATGCCGGCAATCTTGTCACATCCGAATATGAAACAGGCTTTATCGAGGACGCCTTCAGGATCGTTCTTCAGATCATATCCGGCAGCATACATATGGCATGTATCGAGTGTCACCTTTATTTTGTCCTTCTCCTTTGCCATGCTTATTATCTCTGCCAGTTCCTCCAGGCTGGATCCCAGGTTTGATCCGCTTCCTGCAGTGTCTTCCAGGGCAATTGAAAACCCTTCCACTTCAGATAGTGCTTCGTCCAGCATTGCAGCAGTTCTTTTAATGCCGTCTCTCCTCTCGCCTTCTATATATGCTCCTGGATGGATGTTTATGACAGTAAGCCCGAGAGAGAGGGCCCTCCTGATCTCATCCTTCAGCAGCGAAAGGGATTTTATCCTGTTCTCTTCATCAGGGCTTGCCATGTTGATGAGATATCCTGCATGTGGCAGGACGTAACGTGGAGAGTATCCCAGAGCGCTGAGGTTCTCCCTGAACTTCTCAATGCTCTCCTCTTTCAGCTCAGGGGCTTTCCATACTTTCTGGTTTTTCAGGAAAAGCCCGAATGCACCTGAGCCAAGCTCTTTTGCCCTGACAGGGGCCAGTGATATGTCTTTTGCAATTGAAACATGTGGACCGATATGAATCATGGCAATAGGCTAGAAGAAAACGGATCTATTGTCAAAGCAGTCATCATAGGCTATTTTTTCTCTTATGGATTCTAACAGCTATAAACTTATTGATGAACAGAAGACTCCATCATATGATGGGACAGCAAGGCTGTATCTGCATCAGAAAACAGGCTTCAGGGTAATAACTGTCGATAATAAGGATCCGGAGAATTTCTTCTCATATGTGGTCTATACCCCATGCTCTGATTCTACCGGAGTGTTCCATATAATTGAGCATACTGTCCTTTCCGGGAGCAGGAAATATCCTGTAAAGGATGCATTTACGGTACAGATGGCAAGCGGCTGTCCGACATTCATGAACGCGATGACAGGAGCAGACAGGACGTATTACCTGGCTGCTAGTGCGGTTGAAAAGGATTTTGAGAACATATTCAGTGTCTATAGTGATGCCGTCTTTGATCCCCTTCTGAGAAAGGAGACATTCATGCAGGAAGGGATCAGGGTCTCCTACCAGGGAACTCCTCATTTTGATGGCGTTGTCTTTTCTGAGATGCAGGGGGCAACGAGCCAGCATGAGAGTGTGCTCTCATCCCTCTCAAGCCACGGGCTTTTCCCTGGGTGCGCATATGAATACGAAAGTGGCGGACTTCCTAAGGATATAGCAAGGCTGAGCTATGAAGAGTACCTGGAAAAATACCGCAGGTACTATGTTCCATCCAATATGTGCCTCTTAATCTATGGAAGCATAGAAAAAGGCCATCTTATGGATTCCATTGCAGATGATTACCTTGATAAAAGGGAATATGTCCCTGCTCCGGAAAAGGTGAAGCTTCCTCCACTCTGGAAGGAAATGAGGAAGGCATATGCCACATCAGCAGCAAGCGATCCAAGCTCAAATGGAAAATCAAGCGTTCTTTATTCCTGGCGCCTAAATGACAGTACGGACGGGGTGGAGGGAGCAACGCTTCAGGTCCTTACCGATATGCTTTTAGGTTCTGCAGGCTGTCCTTTATATAAGGCAATCACAGAGTGTCCGTACTCAGAAGACATCTCAACAGAATCAGGCATGATCTGGGACTACAGCGCCTATGCCTTTGCTGCCGGAATGGCAGGGGTGGGGAAGGAAAACTGCGATAAGGCTGCTTCATACCTCATGGATGCCCTGAAAAGGATTGTGCGGGATGGATTCAGTGAAAGGGAAAAAGAGGCGGCGCTGAGGCGCAATGAATTCAACCTAAGGGAAATTTCCGGAGGGAATCCTCAGGGAATGAAGGCCCTTTTCAGGATTGACAAGGCTTTCGCATATGGCACGGATATACTTTCCTCATTGTTCCCTGAACGCGATATGGCAGAAGTGAGAAGGCTCAGTGAGAGCGATCCAAGGTATTTTGAGAAATACATCCAGAAGAACTTCATAGATAATCCACACTGCCTGCTCTCAGTTGTAGAAATGGATGACAGGAAGGATCTTGAAATTGCGGAAGAGATGGAGAAGATCCTTATTGAAGAGAAAGAGAAGCATCCTAAAGAAGAGGATGATGCCTATCTGGCTTTCTCCCTCTCCTCAGACAGCCCTGAGGCATTGAGCAGTTTCAGGTCCCTCAGCCTTGAGGATCTTGAAGACACAGCTTTTGAAAGGACTCCTGGAATGCCAGGTGATAAGGCAGTGAGCATCTCAAGGTTCAGCAATGGCATTGTCTACCTTGATGCTGCATTTGATGTCTCTGACTTCACCCTTGAAGAGCTTGAAAGCCTGAATGCATACTCACGGCTGCTTACAATGTGCTCCACAAAGGAGAAGGATATGGCAGATGTGCAGACTGATATCAGGTACACATCCGGGGGCTATGCATTCTATATCGAGAGCGGAGAGAGCATGGATGGGGGAGCAAAGGTGTTTTTCCTTTTCAGGATGCGTTCCCTCAAGGAGACAGCACATGATGCGGTCTCTGAATTCATCAGCCTTCTAATGGATGGCCTTGTCAGGGAGGATGAGGTGGCTAATGCCCTGACTGACATCTCGACAGATTACAAGTCCGGTGTGGTCCAGTCTGGGCACATCTATGCAATAAGCGCATCTTCCGCAAGCCTTTCCCCCTCACTTTATATCGGGGAAAAGCTTTCAGGCCTCTCTTACTGGTTTACAGTCGAGAAGATGAGGAAGGATAAGGAAAGGGAGACGGAAAACATAGCAGATGTAAGGAAGAAGCTCCTCAACAGGGCAAGGATTACGGTCCAGACATACCAGGATAAGGAGAATGAGGAGATGATGAAGGCGGAGGCTGCCTATTTCCTCTCTTCATTTGAAGAAGCTCCTCTCAGCCTTTCTTTTTCAAGCATAGTGGCAGATTTTGATGAAAAGACAGCCTATAGCCTCAGTACTCCTGTAAGCTACAGTGCACTGAGTGCTTCGACAGAAAAAATGGAGTGGAAGACGATGCTCTCTTCCAGGATGCTCCTGTCAATTGTTTCCACATCAAGCCTCTGGAACCTGATCAGGGCCAAGGGTGGGGCATACGGTACAGGAGCAATGCTTGATAATCTTGAAAACAGGCTGTTCTTCTACACATACCGAGATCCAAGGCTTTTTAAGTCCTTTGATGATTTCTCAAAGGCAATAGAGCTTGAAGTGATCGATGAAAAGAAGCTTGAGGATGCGAAGATAAACATAAAAAGCATAGACCGCAAGCCCCAGAGCCCATCGCAGAAGGCTCTGACATATCTGAGAAGGAGGCTGTTCTCCGTAACTGATGAATACAGGAAGAATCTCAGGAGTGGACTTGTTTCGCTTGATGTGAATGATGTGGAGGCTGCAAAAAGCCTGGTTGCTCAATTGCTTTCTGATGCATCCAGGGCTATCATATTGGATAAGAAGGAGGAAGGGGAGGCAATAGCAGAAGGATACAGGGTATTCCATCTCCCGCTTTAGGTTATGAAAGGCATGGTGCTTGAAGGGGGCGCAATGCGCGGCATGTATACAGCCGGTGCCATTGATGTCCTGATGGAAAATGATATCAGTTTTGACGGGTATATAGGGGTATCTGCCGGTGCTTCTTTCGGCTGCAATTTCAAGTCCAGGCAGAAAGGAAGGGCTATAAGGTACAACCTCAGGTATATGAAGGATCCGCGCTACAGCGGAATACGGAGCCTTTTAAGGACTGGAGATATCTTCGGCTCCGAGTTCTGCTATCATGAAATTCCCGAAAGGCTTGATCCTTTTGACGGAGAGGAATTCTACCGCAATCCGGTCCGTTTCTATGCTGTAGCAACTGAGGCAGAGACAGGAAAGAGCGTATACCATGAGTGCAAGGGGCCTCTGGAAGTGGATGTCGAATGGATGAGGGCTTCCTCTTCAATGCCGGTTGTCTCCCGCCCTGTTTCAATTGATGGAAAGCTTTATTTTGATGGCGGCGTTTCTGACTCAATTCCTGTCGAATACTTCATGAAGCTTGGATACGGAAGGAATGTCGTTATTCTCACCCGGCCGAGAGGATACAGGAAAGAGGAAAAGCCATTGCCGGCCTTCATGAAATTTGCACTGAGGAAATATCCTGAGCTTATTAAGGCAATGGCTGGAAGGAGCCATGAGTACAACAGGGTGCTTGATCTCCTGGATAAGCTTGAAAAGGAGGGGAAAGTCCTTGTCATAGCTCCTACAAGGGATCTTGGCGTAAAGCGGATCGAAAAAGATGAGGGCAAGGTCAGGGCGATCTATGGCCTTGGCCGGCAGGATACGCTTTCAAGGCTTGAAGAGATAAGGGATTTCCTTTCCTAGCTTCACAAAATTTATAAGTAATGTTTTTCATTTTTCCTGTATTATATTAGTACTAAGGAGGAGAAATGAAGAAAAAACTGTTAGTATCTTTATTCTTATTGTTAATTGCAGGAGCATTATTTGCTGCCATCACAAGAGAAGAGGCTGAGGATATTGCCCTTTCGGACAGCGCCTTAAGCCGCGACAGCGTATCTTACCTGAGGTCATCTTTAGACTGGGAGCACGGCGAGAGGATTTATGATGTTGAATTCCATCATGAAGGCACTGAATATGACTATGAGATAGCACAGTCCGATGGAAAGATCCTTTCCTTCGACCAGGAAACTGAAAGAATAAGAAGAAGGGATGACAGCTCTTCTGTAGGACGCGATGAAGCACTTGCCATAGCTCTTGACAATGCAGGACTTGGCGAGGATGAGGTAAGCCGCATAAGGGTTGAGCGCGATGATGAGAGAAGAGGAAGGGTCATCTATGAAATTGAGTTCAGGACAGATGATTACGAGTACGATTATGAAGTGGATGGAGATGGCATTATCATTTCCTACAGCTTTGAAAAGTATGGAAGGCTTGGCTCAAACAGGGATGAAGATCCGATGGCAAGGGAGGCTGCAGAGACTATCATCAGTTCATATATGCCGGAAAACGCAGAGCTCAGGAGGCTTGAAAGGGATTATGATGACGGCATCATAACCTATGAGGCAAGCTCTTACCTTGATGGCGTGGAGTATGAAATTGAAATAAACGGAGTCAGCGGAGAACTTCTGAAGTACTCAGAAGAGACAAGGATGCGCTAACTGAATTTGTTTGCCCTTTCAATTGCTCTTGCCTTATACTTCTCTAAAAGGTGGTTTTTATGGAAAAGGAGTATATCGGAGCAATTGACCAGGGCACAACAAGCACCAGGTTCATAATATTTGACAGCAATGGAAATATTGCTGCCCTTTCACAGAAAGAGCATCGGCAGATATTCCCACGTCCGGGGTGGGTAGAGCATGATCCGGATGAAATATGGGAAAACACCAAGTCTGTAATAAAGGACGCTCTGGATAATTCCGGCATACAGGCAGAGGAAATCAGGGCGATAGGCATTACCAACCAGAGGGAGACCATCGTTCCATTCCTGAGAAAGAGCGGGAGAAAACTCCATAATGCGATCGTATGGCAGGATCTCAGGGGATCGGAGATTATCGAACGCATAAAAAAGGGGACAAGCGAGGAATTCATCAGGGAAAAGACTGGGCTTCTTTACAGTCCGTACTTCTCAGCAAGCAAGATCAGGTATTTAATTGAGAACGTCCCTAAAGTCAGGGCATACAACGGAAATCCAGATTTATGCTATGCGACAATGGATGCATATCTTGCCTATAAGCTTACAGGACGCACCGTTACCGATGTGACAAATGCCAGCCGCTATATGCTCATGAACATCAAGACTTTAAAATGGGATTTTGAGATGCTCTCACTCTTTGGGATAGATGAGAGGAACCTTCCTGAGATCGTGTCATCCACAGGCCTTGTCTATGGCTACACAGATGAGGATGGCCCTTTTGGCGCAAGGATCCCGGTCTGCGGAATCCTGGGAGACCAGCAGGCGGCGCTCTTTGGACAGGCATGCTTCAGTCCAGGGGAAAGCAAATGCACATATGGCACAGGATGCTTCATGCTCTCAAATACAGGAAAAGATCTCTATTACAGCAGGCACGGCCTTATTTCAACAGTTGCCTACAGGAAGGAAGGTGAAGATCCCGTCTATGCCCTTGAAGGCTCTGTTGCCGTTGCAGGATCGCTTGTCCAGTGGACGCGGGACAGCCTGAAGATGGTGAAGGATGCGAAAGAACTGGACAGCCTGGCTGAAAGCGTGCCGGATTCTGCCGGTGTATATATTGTTCCCGCATTTGCCGGGCTTTTTGCCCCATACTGGCGAAGTGATGCTCGGGGAGTCATTGCCGGTCTTACCGGATTTGCAACCAGGGCCCACATATGCCGTGCGGTCCTTGAATCGACAGCATTCCAGGCTTATGATATCTTTACCAGCATGGCTCTGGATTCTGGCATTGAGCTCAGTGCCCTCAAAGTGGATGGCGGAATGACCAATTCGGCCCCTCTCATGGCATTCCAGAGCGATATCCTGGATGTTCCAGTCATCAGGCCCCAGATAGTGGAGACCACCGCACTTGGAGCTGCATATGCTGCCGGCCTGACTGTCGGAGTCTGGAAGAGCCTTGATGATCTAAGGCAGAGATGGAAGGAAGCTCTCAGGTGGACTCCTACAATGGATGACAAAGAAAGGGAAAAAAAGGTAGGATTCTGGAAGAAAGCAGTCGAGAGAACACTGGACTGGGTATAGTTTAGGAGGAAGAATGCTGGAAGTACTCTCAAGTCTTAGCATTTTGGATTATATAAGGTTATTGGCAGAGACGCTTATCATTGCCTTTGTCTTTTACCGGGTTTATGTCGCGCTTGACCAGAGCAAAGCCAAGCAGCTTGTCATGGTCCTGCTCTATTTTGCGATCTTCTACCTAGTATTCCAGGTGCTTGGTTTCAGCGTTCTGACGTTCATAATGAATGAGCTTTTCGTTCCTTTCCTCATGCTTCTTTTCGTCTTCTACCATCCGGAGCTCAGGCGTGCCTTTTCAATGTCATTCATAAAGAAGAGCCGCTTCTTCAGGATTGGACAGCAGACGACAGCAGAACAGATAGACTCAATACTGAATGCATGCAATATACTGGTGGAAAAGAAGAGGGGAGCCCTTATAGTGTTTCCCCGCCATATAGATATCAAGAGTGTCCTTGATTCAGGAACAAAGCTGAATGCTGATCTCTCATCAACGCTTATTCTCACCATATTTGACCATGATACCCCTTTGCATGATGGAGCATGTGTGGTCCAGAATGGAAGGATAAGCTATGCCGCATGCTATCTTCCCCTCAGTGAGCAGACAGGGATAAAGGCCAGCTTCGGCACAAGGCACAGGGCAGCTCTTGGCCTGACGGAAGTCAGTGATGCCATTGTCATAATCGTATCGGAGGAAACGGGAGCCATAAGCCTTGCATATAATGCCAACATATATTATGAACTCTCAAATGAGACGATAAAGAGGGTGCTGCTTGCCCTCTTCACATACAGGGATGTCCTTCCTTCGGATATCAAGGAAAACCAGGGAAGCGGGGAGGATAAGGCATGAAACAGGATTTTAAGTTTTTCTCCTCATGGGGTGCCAAGATATTCGCATTCCTGCTTGCTGTCGCAGTAGTGCTTCTTGTGGAGTTCTCAAACATCACAAACCGCGTTGTAAGGATTCCTCTTGATGTCAGCCTTCCTGAGAACCTTACTGCAGAGTCGCTCGTTCCTGAATCTGTAGATATCGTGATAAGCGGAAGTGAGGATCTTATATACCTGGTGGATCCTGCAATGGTAACTGCATCTGCTGACTTTTCTGCTGTTGAGAGCGCGGGAATCGCAAGGGTTCCTGTAGTGCTTGACTTCAACCAGGATGTATTCAGGCAGAGCTCAATAAGCGTGAAAGCGCAGCCCTCATCCGTCAGGATCCTATTTTCAAGCCAGGAGATATGATGCTTAAGGGTATTGGCATAGATATAGTGGAAAACAGGCGTTTTGCCTCCCGTGATGAGAAGTTCCTGAGAAAGATATTCACAGAGGGCGAAATATGCAATGCACCTTCGGTGAGGAGTGAGGAGTATTATGCCTCGCGTTTTGCCGCCAAGGAAGCCTTTTCAAAAGCTCTTGGAACCGGATTCCATGGAATCTGTGCACGGGATATTGAGATAAGGACGGATGGCTGTGGCGCACCGTATATCGTGAACAACCCGAAAATTGGAAGCATAATAGGCTCTTCATCCGTTTTCCTCTCAATAAGCCATGAAAAAGAATATTCTGTTGCCATGGTGGCTATAGATGGCTAGAGCAGACTGGAGAAGGCCGGAGAGCTTCAAAGGCCTTGATGAAGGAGAGAGGAGGATACGCCTGTTCATTGCCTATGATGGCCGTCCATATTCAGGATGGCAGAGGCAGGAAGGGGAGAAGACTGTCCAGGAGGAGATAGAAAAAGTCCTCTCTTCTGTACTGGATGAAGAGGTGACGCTTTATGGCTCTGGAAGGACAGACAGCGGAGTGCATGCCCTGAGGCAGGGGGCACATTTCGATACAAGAAGCAGGATAAGTGCCGAAAAATTCAAGATCATCCTCAATACGCATCTGGAAAAGAGCATAAGGATTGTATCAAGTGATGAGGTTGGACCGGATTTCCATGCCAGGTTCTCAACAGAGAGCAGGGAATACTGGTATCTCATAAAGAGGGCGGACGGGATGCTCCCTTTTGATGATGGCAAAATTACAGCAGTCAGGACACTTTATCCTCTGGATACGCTGAACAGCTATGCAGGACTGCTGTATGGGACACATGACTATACGACATTCTCCTCTGCCCGGGATAAAAGCCTTTCCAAAGTGCGGGATATCTATGTCTCAGCCTGGGATGAGGTAAGGGATGAATTTGGCTCTCAGATCCTGAGATACAGGGTTGCAGGGAATGCATTCCTATACCATCAGGTCAGAAGCATGGTGGGGACAATGCTTTCTTTCGCATCCAAGGCTCTGAGCCCATCGGACTTTAAGGATATATTGGACAGGAAAGACAGGTCTCTTGTGCATAAGACAGCCCCTTCTGATGGCCTGTATCTTGCAGAAGTGAGCTATGACAGGATGAAATATGAGTGGTTTGAAAGAGAGTATCGAAAATCTTCTGGAACTTAAGGATGAAGTGATGAGAGCATATTATGATCCCCTTGGAGAGGATGGTGTGTTCTCATATTCTGCCAAAGAGAAGGAGCCTGGCATAAAGCAGGATTCCAGGGATAAAGAATCTTCTGATCCAGCTTTCTGCAGATCCTGTCCGCTCTGGCAGGCCAGGCTTGATGACTATTTCTATTTCAATCCTAAGAAAGCGTCCCTTTTATGTGTCATCCCTTCAGTTGAGCAGAGCGGAAAGCTTTTGAAAGATGATGCAATGGAGATGTATGAGAACCAGATGACGGGAGTGCTGAATGTTCCAAGGGGGAAGAGGGCGCTCCTTCCCCTGATAAAATGCCCAACACCTTCTTTTGACAGCTCGTATGCTGACAGCTGCAGGAAATACCTGAGAGCTGAAATGCTCTCTTTTGAGCCTGATTCCATCATCCTCTTCGGCATCGATCTTGCGCATTACATGCTCCGCACAGATCTGCCATATGAGAGGATAAGGGCAAGGGAGAGGGAATTCCATATAAACGGCATAAGGACATTCGCAACCTACTCACAGCGTGAATGCATTGAGGATAAAAGACTTAAAAGGGCAGTTTATGAGGATCTGCTGAGAATAAGAGAGGTCATCTCTTGAAGTATGCCCGTGTCAGCTTAGCCGTACCGCTTTACGAGAGTACGTTCACCTACTCATATGATGAGAACGCCTTTCCAGATCCGCTTTATAAGAGGGTAAGCGTTGATTTTAATCATAGGGCGATGAAAGGCTTTGTCATCAGTACCGGCGATGAGAAACCTGAAGGGAATTTTGAGGTGAAGGGCATAAAGAGGGTCTATGACGATGAGCCTGTAATTAATTCCGAGCTTGTGCGCCTTGCTGCCGATATGAGCTACCTTTATAAGAATTCCATCGGGCAGTGCCTTTCCCTGATGGTTCCAAACGCAAAGAGGGATACAGAGGCAGCTCCATTCTTTGAGGGTGGCGATTTTTCTCCGGTCAGTGAACTTACAGAAGAGCAGAAACGGGTGATTGCTAAGTACCATGAGAAGCGGAAGGAAGGCAGGAGGCTCTTCTACCTTTACGGTGTGACGGGATCAGGCAAGAGTGAAGTATACCTCCAGATTGCAGAAGATGTGATAAGAAATGGGGGACAGGTGCTGTACATGGTTCCTGAAATCACGCTTTCCGAACAGCTTTCATCAAATGTGAAAAACAGGTTCAAGGGCAGGGTGCAGATCATGCATTCCTCCCTTACTCCCGCCCAGAGGCTCAAGAGCGCACGCCTGGTGCAGAATGGAGAGGTTGACATAGTGATCGGGGCAAGAAGCGCTGTCTTTGCCCCGTTCAGGAACCTTAAGCTCATAATAATGGATGAGGAGCATGAGAGCTCCTATAAGGCTGGAAACGCACCCCGCTACCATGCCAGGCAGCTGGCTCAGCTCAGGTCACGCTATAATGATGCGGCTCTTATTATGGGGTCAGCCACCCCTTCATTTGAGTGCTATAAGCTCATGAGGGAAGGCAAGATCACAGAACTTGATCTTACAAAGCGCATAGGCAAAGGGGCTTTCCCGTCTGTGAAAGTGGTCAATACCCTTGGGCAGAAGGGGAACATAAGTTCACTTTTAAGGGCCGCCATGGATGCTGAGCTTGAGAAAGGCAATGGAGTTATCCTGTTCCTGAACCGCAGGGGGTATTCAAATACGCTTACATGCAACACATGCGGAGAGGTGATAAGATGCCCGAACTGCTCAATCAGCCTTACATACCATAAGAGGACAAAGCATCTTGAGTGCCATACATGCGGCTTTAAGATGCCTCTTCCTGAAGTGTGCCCATCCTGCCACAGTCATGATCTTGGATCAAGCGGATTTGGAACGGAAAGGATCGAAGAGGAACTGAAGGCCCTTTATCCGTTCAAAGTGATCAGGCGCCTTGACAGGGATACGGCAGAAAATGACAGGGAATATGTATCTGAGACACTTAAGGAATTTGAAAAAGGGGAGGTCAACATACTCCTTGGCACACAGATGATCGCAAAAGGACTGAATTTCCCTAAAGCGACCCTGGTAGGAGTCCTGAATGCGGATCAGGGGCTCTTCCTCCCTGATTTCAGGGCAAATGAGAGGACATTTGAGCTTCTGCAGCAGGTTTCCGGAAGGGTTGGCAGGTACAGGGATGATGGTATTGTCATCATCCAGACGACCCAGCTTTCCAATCCCGCCATTAGGGCGGTTGAGCTGAATGATCCTGAGGGCTTTTACCAGAAGGAGATGTCTGAAAGGCGCAAGATTGGCTATCCACCGTATTCACGCCTTATAAATATAAAAGTCAGGAGCAAAAGTGAGGAGAAGGCAGAGATGGAGGCAAACAGGATCGAGGAATTCCTCAGTCCATATTTTGAGGGTAACGTGAACATTGAAGCCTATCCAGCAACAAGCTGCCTGATTGAGATGGCAAATTCCTATTACCGCTACCACATACTGCTTGTGATAAAGGATGAGGCTTTCGCTTATGCACTGAAGGTCCTGGATCTTTTCAGGTCAAGCTATAAGGCTGCCAGCTCCGTACAAGTTGAGATTGATACAGATCCGCTGGATCTGCTTTAGCACATTGTCTGCCACCAGAGGGAGGAACCATGCTTGAGGAAATATTTGACTTAATGCATTCTGGGAAAATATATGATCCGGGGGATGAGAAGCTGATGGAGATCCAGAGAGAACGCCTCAGGCTCCTTAAATCCTACAATGACCTCGATCCTGCGGACACTGAGCGCCGCACTTCCATGCTTTCATCAATGTTCAGGCATTTCGGAGCAGGCTCCTATATCGAGATGCCATTTCATGCTAACTGGGCAGGGATGTTTGCCAGTATCGGGGATGGGGTATATGCGAACTTCAACCTGACTCTTGTTGATGATGGGATAATCACAATCGGGGACCATACAATGATAGGACCGAATGTCACGATAACGGCTGCAACACATCCAGAGTCTCCAGCACTGAGGGAGAAAGGGCTTCAGATCAACAGGAGTGTCACCATAGGAAGGAACTGCTTCATTGCTTCCGGCTCAATCATACTCCCGGGTGTGGAAATTGGCGATAATTCGATAATCGGAGCCGGAAGTGTCGTGACAAAGTCAATTCCTTCCGGCGTTGTTGCATTCGGCTCTCCCTGCAGGGTCATCAGGGAGATTGCAGCAGGATGAGGGCAAGCTGCATGGCTATGAATTTGCTGTGAATCAAACATCATGGTTCTAGTGCCACTTTCGGATTTCTATGCTATATTATTCTCACTATGCTAGATATTTATACACTTGATGATGAAGTATTGAGAACAGATACTGAGAAAGTTACGGAATTTGACCAGTCATTGAAGATTCTGGTCGATGCGATGTTCGATACACTGACTGAAGCTGACGGGGTTGGCCTTGCCGCTCCGCAGATCGGAGTAAGCAAGAAGCTGTTCATAGTGGACCTGCAGAAGGGGGAAGAAGGCAGATATGTCTTCATAAACCCTGAAATTGTGGAGACAAGCATTGAAGAGGGGCCGTATGAGGAGGGATGCCTTTCCATCCCGGGATTTTACAGGACTCTTTACAGGCCCCTGAAAGTCAAGATCCAGGCACAGGACCTGAACGGAAAGTACTTCAATCTGGATGCAGAAGGGGTTCTTGCACGTGTGATACAGCACGAGAATGACCATTTGAACAGGATTCTCTTCATAGATCATCTTCCTGAAGAAGAGAAAGAGAAAGTTGAGAAGGCATTCAGGAAGAAAGAGGCTAAAAAGCATAAGAGGAAACAGAAGTGAGAATTCTTTTTGCAGCAACAGGTGAAATAGCAGTACGCACTCTTGAAAAGCTCAATGGGATGGGGTTGCTCGGTGCTGTCCTTACAAGCCCTGATGAAAGGGGTGGGCGGGGCAATAAGGTGATCGAAAGCCCTGTAAAGAAGAGGGCTCTGGAACTCGGAATTGACGTGTATCAGTTTGAGAGCCTGAGAAGTGAAGCAAGAAAAACGGTAAGCACCCTCAGCTGCGATACCCTTCTCTCTTTCTGCTATGGGAAGATATTCGGTCCCAGATTCCTCTCCCTTTTTGAAAGGAAATACAATATCCATCCTTCCCTCCTGCCTAAATACAGGGGACCCAGTCCCACATATGAGGCTATAAGGAACCTTGACAGGGAAACGGGAGTAAGCATCCAGGAGATAGCTCTTGAGATAGACAGCGGAGATATTATCGCAAGCAGGTCCTTCCCTCTTGATGGCACAGAGACACTGGCCTCCCTGGATGAAAAGGCATCGGCTGCTGCATGCAGTCTTGCAGAGGAAGTCTTCAGTGATCCGGGCTCCATAAAAGCCAGGCCTCAGCAGGGGGAGGTGACATTTTCACGTCTTCTGAATAAGGAGGACGGCAGGATAGATTTCACCAGGAGTGCAGGGGAGATACATGCCATGATCAGGGCATGCTATCCATGGCCAAAGGCATTCTGCATATATAAGGGTGAAAAGCTTATCCTCTCTTCTGTGTACTCTTCAGCATTCTCTCTTGATGAAGCCTCTTCAGAGGAGCCAGGAACTGTCGTTGCCCTGGATAAGAAAAAGGGGCTGAAAGTGGCTACGGTGGATTATTATATTTATATCAGCCGCCTTCAGGCACCAAGCCGCAAGGAAATGGATGCCGTCTCATTTGTCAATGGGGATAAGGCAATAATAGGAGCTCTGCTGTCTTGATTAGGAAAATTCTCTCAGTTGCCTTAATTTCACTGTTATCCTTTTCTCTCTTTGCTGCTAAGCCCAAATTCGCACTTGTGCTCTCAGGTGGGGGTGCAAAGGGAATAGCAGAGATAGAAGTACTGAAAGAGCTCGACAGGAGAGGGCTCTATCCTGACTATGTGCTTGGAACAAGCATCGGAGCTCTTGTCGGGGCATTCTATGCATCCGGCTATTCGGGAGAGGAGATAGAAAAGCTTATAACTGAAACGGATCTCGTTCCGCTTTTCCTGAATTTCTACTCAAGGAGCGGAAAGAAACTGCTTGAAGGGGGTACTGAGACCCCTGAAACCAATATGCTGACACTCGATTTCTCTTCCAGTTCAGTCGGATCTTCAAACGGTATAATAGATGATGAATATGTTGCCGCTTTCTTCAGGGCAAACCTCATCAAGGTGCTCCCGGTAAAGGACTTTGATCTCCTTCCAATCCCTTTCAGGGCTGTAGGAACAGACGCAGAGACAGGGGAGGAGATCATATTCTCCGGCGGCTCCCTTTATACTGCCATGCGTGGCTCGATGGCTATCCCGATGATATTTGCTCCGGCTGTAACTGATGATGGACGCTATGTGCTTGATGGCGGAATGGTGAACAACATGCCTACAGATGTTGCACGCAGCCTTGGTGCGGATGTCGTGCTCGCTGTCGACTTGGGTGATGTGCTCAAGGAACATAATGACGGAAATCTCTATAACGACATAGAAACGCTGACTGGCATCACTTTCCAGGTGATGGATCTTGTCACAAAACCAAATGTGGTGGAAAACTACAGATATGCGGATTTCGTGATTATTCCTGAACTGAGTGAGATTGGAACGCTTGATTTTGCAAAGGCAGATGAGATTCTTGAGATAGGAAGGAAGGCTGTAGAGGACAACATTGAGGTCTTTGACAGGCTGGAGGAGCTTCTTGGAGATGAAGAGAGGGAAAAACCTTTATCATACAGGTTCATAGAACCATTCACCATCCAGGGGATAAGCATAACAGGGCTTGAGCATTACGGACCGCTTTTTTACCATTTCCTTGGCAGGAAGGCCGATTACTCAACGACGATGGAACTTGAGAGCCTGCTTCAGTACATAAAGCTTGAAGAAGGGCTTAAGAGCATCGGCTACAGCGTTAATAACGGAACGATAGAAGTGAAGGCTGAGAGATTCAGGAATCTCTCTTCTTCCGTATCCATCGGACTTGCACTCGATGCTGGGGTAAAAGCGAACCTGAATGAGGATATAAACACGGATTCCCTGTTCTATTTCAAGCCTGAGCTTTCTGCGGTATTCGATATTGCGCTTCCCGGATCATGGGGTGAGGTGCTTGCCGGAATTGATATCAATAATTACACGGCACTCTTTGCATCGTATTACTATCCGCTTGAAAGATCTTTTTCACTCTTTGCTTCAATGCGGATCGGCTCCGGGGAGATTTCCATGCTCTCAATTGCAGACAGGATTGACAGGATGACAACATCTGATTTCCTTTTTTCAATGGAATTCGGTGCTGCATATGACTATTACGATACCCTCAGGATAGAGGCGTCGGTAGATATGGATACCATATCCCTTGGAAGCATCAAGACACTCAGTGGCAATGAAGACAGTCCACGGATGGTCTTCTTTGATCCGATGTTCAATATAAACCTGAAGTACAGGGATCTTCAGACACTGACTCTTGAGGAGTATGGAATAAACATAGACTTCAATGCTGATATCTACATGCGTCCTCCTTTCATGTATGACCTGATGCTTTACATAGAGAGCATAATCCCGACTCCGGAGCCGCGCCTTAGGTTCTATCTCAACGCTGAGGCTGATGTGCTCAGGGGAAATAAGAATATCTATACAAGCTATAAGACTAATAAGGCAGGCAGCATCACAAGGGATTACCTGATGCTTGAGACAGGGGCGAGAGTGAACCTTGGGGCATCATTCTTCCTTTCTTTCGGGCTTTACAGCGAGGGGTTTGAGACCAGGAAATATGATTCAAGGCTCTGGGAGAGGACAAGTGAACTTGCTCCATTTGCCCTCCTGAATGACTGGAGCCTTGGAATTTCCCTTGCTCTTGGAACCAGGCAGAGCTTTGGCGATATAATGATTGAAGTTGATTTCTCCTATGAAGGGGATATGTCATTGGGAGTCAAGCTGAAGTGAGATGGAACACATACACTGCCTATCTGAAAAAGAAATACGGGATGAAAGTCTTCAGGATCGGGATAGATGCAGGATTCTCATGCCCAAACAGGGAAAGCGGAAGGCATGGGGGATGTGCGTTCTGTGATGGAACAGGATCTGTGGCTGTCTACCAGAGGAAGGGGGAAGGAGGATTCCGGCACGACTCTGATTATGAGAAAGATGTGGCAGAGAAGATGCCATGCTACAGATTAAGCATAAAAGAGCAGATAGAAAATGGGAAAGCATTCCTTTATGCACGCTATAAGGCAGAGGCATACAGTGCATACCTGCAGTCGTTCACAAATACATATGGGCCTATTGAGCATCTGAAGAGCATATATGATGAAGTGCTCAGGTATGGACCTTTCAAGCAGCTTATAATCTCCACAAGACCCGATGAGATAGACAGGAGGAAGCTTGATCTCATTTCTGGCTATAAAAGTGATGATCTTTCTGTGGAGATAGAGCTTGGGCTGCAGAGCGCTAATAACAGCACCCTGGAATACATCAACAGGGGACACAGCGTGGAGTGCTACCTTGAAGCAGCACGCCTTGTAAAGGAATACGGCCTCTTCCTTTCCACCCATGTGATACTCGGACTGCCTAGGGAAGGTAAGCAAGATTTCATCAATACGGCCAGGACTGTAAGCCGGTATTCTGATGCGGTTAAGATACACAATCTGAACATAGCTGGCGGAACAAGGCTTCAGGATGAATGGAATGAGGGAAAGATCAGGCTGTTAAGCGTCGATGAGTACATTGAAGCCGTAGAAGTGTTCCTCTCACACCTACGTCCGGATATCGTGATAGAAAGGCTTATTACTGAAACTCCTGCCCACCGCCTGGTTGCGCCACGTGATTTTCCAGACAAATCGAAATTCATCCAGATGCTTGAGAAAAAGATGGAAGAAGATGGAATAGAGGAGGGATCGTCTTATGAGTAAGCTGACGCTTCTGCTGAAGGAAAAAGTGATAAAAGCTGCAAGGGTGCTTCCAGAGGACATTGAGGAGAAGCTGAGGAAGGCTTATCTATCAGAGGATAAGGAAGAGGCAAGGATTGTGCTGAAAGCAATTCTGGATAATATTTCGATTGCAGGAGAGACCGGCCTCCCGCTATGCCAGGATACAGGGCTCTTCTGGTGCCTGGTGACATATGCAAAGGGCTCACCATATCCCCTTTCATTCCTTACAGAAGCCCTTAATGATGCACTTCTGATGGCAGCAGATGAAGGCTATTTCAGGAAGAGCGTGGTATCAGAGCCTGTATTTGACAGGGTGAATACGGGAACCAACCTTCCTCCTGTAATCAATATGGAAGAGACTGATGGGGCTCTCAGCCATATTGATATCCTCCTGAAAGGTTTTGGAAGCGAGAACTGCTCAGCTTTGAGGATGCTTAATCCTACAGCCGGAAAGGACGGGGTTTTGAATGCGGTTCTTGATATGGTAAGGGAAGCAGGAGGAAAGCCTTGCCCTCCAATGTTTCTTGGAATCGGGATAGGAGGAACTGCAGACAGGGCAGCCTTCCTGAGCAAGAAAGCGCTTATCAGGAAAGTCAGGCATAATGATGAACGCTACAATGATCTTGAGGATGAGATACTGGAAAGGGTAAATGGACTTAAAATAGGTGCAGGCGGACTTGGTGGGGCAAATACTGCCCTTGAGGCGAATATACTATATGAGCCGACACATATTGCCGGACTGCCTGTAGCACTTTCAATATCATGCTGGGCAGACAGGAAAGTCTCTCTGGACATCACGGAGGATCTATGGAAAGACGCTTGAAGCTCCCGTATGGGGATAAGAGAGAACTGAGAGAGGTGCAGGCTGGAGATCATGTGATGCTCTCAGGCATCATTTATGTAGGGCGGGACCAGGTGCATAAGAGGCTTGCCGTAATGCTTGAGGAAAATGAGGCCCTTCCTTTTGATTTTCCTGGAAATGCGATTTACTATATGGGACCTTCACCCAGGATGCCAGGCTTCGCTGTAGGAGCAGCAGGTCCCACAACAAGCCAGAGGATGGATCCTTATTCACCGCTTTTAATGGAACATGGCCTTCTCCTCATGATAGGAAAGGGGCCAAGGAAAGCTGGTGTAATTGATGCGATGAGGAAATATGGAGGGCTGTACCTTCAGGCTTTTGGCGGCTGCGGGGCACTTTATTCAAAGTGCATAAAGAGCTCAGAGCCTGTCGCTTTTGAGGATCTCGGGCCAGAGGCACTGCTGAAGCTGGAGGTTGAGGATTTCCCTTCCATCTGTGCCATAGACAGCTATGGAAACACATTGTTCGGATAGCCTATGAGGAAAATCGCATTGTTCATCCTTGCCATCATCCTCATTTCTTCATGCGGCAGCGGCAGCAGCCCTGCGGTGGAAGAGAAGAGCGATGAAATGGATCTCACATCCTATGATATAGACATGCTTAGCAGCCCTCAAAGCCTCATAGACAGGTTCAGCTATGCATATGGAAATCTTTTGGCTGAGAGCCTTGAGAGTGCAGAGCAGGAAGTGAACCCTATCTATTTTGCCCGTGGCTTCCTGGATTACTATGGCTCATCATTCTTCAGCGATGAAGAGCTGGACCAGATATTCATTGAATACCAGAACAATATGCTTGAGGAAGCTGAAAGGGAGTTTGCAAGGGAAGCTGCGGCTAATCTGAGTGCTGCAGAGGAATTTCTGGCTGTAAACGGAAAAAGGTCGGGTGTTGTTACAACATCAAGCGGACTTGAGTATGAGGTGATACGCTCTTCCCCGGTTCAGGGAGCAAGGAGCCCTGAGGGCAATGATATTGTCCTTATCGATTACACGATGACGCTTCTAAATGGCCAGATTGTGGAATCAAGCTATGACAGGGGGGACAGTTCTGAGATTTCCATGTCAAACCTGATTGCCGGGGTAAGGGAGGCTCTTTCCCTCATGAGCGCTGGAGACCGTTACAGGTTCTGGATCCATCCTGATCTTGCATACGGGGAGGATGGAAACTCAGTAATAGGCCCAAATGAGCTCCTGATATTTGAAGTTGAACTAAAGGGAATCATCTAGCTTCCCAATCAGGTCATAAAGCTCCTGATAGGATGATACGCAGTAGTCAGCCATATCTGATTTCTCACCGTTGAAGCTGATGAATATGCTTTTAAGCCCTGCATTGGCAGCGCCCTTTATGTCGCTCTTCTCACTGTCTCCTATTACGATGGTTCGGTGAGGATCAAGCTTTTCTTCTTCCATCACAATATCGAAGAAGGCTTTATCAGGTTTCTGCACTCCCATTTCGGTCGATATGAAGATTCTCCTGTAGTATTCCCTGGTACCGGTGCCGTCTATCCTTCCATGCTGGGTCTTTGCAATGCCGTTCGTTATGATGTACAGGTTGTGCCTGCCCTTGAGGCTGTCAAGCAGTCCAATTGCACCGTCAATCATGATCCCGTTCTCGCTCAGGCGGTCCACATAATAGTTCCCGGCTTCCTCTCCACTGATGTTCATGCCGATTGACTGGAAGAAATCATCAAATCTCTTTGACTTGATTGTATCCTGTGCTATGAGTCCCTTCTCATATTCATCCCAGAGCCTTTTATTCTTCTCATGGTAGAGCGCCAGATTGCTCTCACTGTATTCTATGCCATAATGATCAAACACCTTTTTAAGGCTTACCTTCTCAGTCGCCTTGAAATCATATAATGTGCCATCGGCATCAAAAAGCAGGTTCAACATTGCCAAAATCCTCCTCTGGCGGGAAAACATCTATCTGCCAGCTATCTGGAATTCTGCCAGATGAAGGGATTTTTGTCATCAGAGTGGATACATGTCTGATAATCGCGCATGGCACTATTGGATAATCCATGCTATCATTTGAGAGAGGTCAAAGATGAAAAAACTTCTATCGTCAATTATTCTTGCCCTTGTGCCCATGGCACTTGGCATACTGATTCTGCTCTTCCCTTCAAGAACCATTACGATCGTGATGTTCATGATCGCACTCTTCATGCTTATTGCAGCGCTAAAGGAACTTTATACCTTACTGAGTTTTGACGCGCTCAGTCCAAGGATCAGGAATGTGGGCATTGCCAAGAACAGCATCAACATAATACTTGCGGTTCTCGTGATGTTCTTTTCATTCTCAAATCCTGAAAGCCTGATGAATATAATTGTTTACCTGATTGCCATTGATCTCCTTCTGACGGCGTTAAGTGATATTCTTGACTATGTAATGCTCCACCGCCTGGGGTTCAATGATATTCCTTTCATAGACACTGTCCTCAAGATTGCCCTCTCTATCCTGATGTTCTTCTTCCCTTCCTTCATCTCTTCGACATTCATCAAGATAGTCGCAATAATCCTTATTGTTCTTTCTGTGGCATACCTCCTGATTTCAATCTTTATCTACCGTAATCAAAAAGAGGAAGAAATTGTCGTAGAGTACGAGGAGAAAGATTGACGAATGCAAATAATTTGGTTTTTAATAAAGCCATGAAAGAAATCAGAAGACATCATCACCACTTATCTTCAGCCTGCTAGCAAAGGAAGGTGGTTTTTGTCATATCAAAAGGTCGTCCTTTCTGGGGTGGCCTTTTTTTATTCAGGAGGAGCTATGGAAGACGTATTGAGGATTGCTATCCAGAAGAGTGGAAGGCTAAGTGAAAAGAGCCTTGAAATCATCAGGAACTGCGGAATAGATTTCCAGACGGACAGCCGCGTGCTGAAGGAGAAGGCATCTAATTTCCCTATTGAATTCCTTTTTGTGCGTGATGATGACATTCCAACATACATCAAGGATGGAGTTGCAGATATCGGGATTGTCGGAAGGAATGAGTTCGATGAGTCTGGCTACTATCTTGATGTTGTGAAAGATCTGAAGTTTGCCAAGTGCCGACTTTCAATTGCAGTTCCGAATGATTTTCAGTATGAGGATCTTTCAAGCCTGAATGGAAAGAGGATTGCAACGAGCTATCCAGGCATAATGATGAAGATACTGAGAGAGAAGGGGGTTGATGCAACTCCTGTTGTCGTATCAGGATCTGTAGAGATAACTCCACAGGTGGGTATAGCTGATGCAATCTGTGATATAGTCTCAACCGGCACTACGCTGAAGATGAACGGGCTGAGGGAAGCTGAGGCGATTTACTATTCATCAGCAATCATGATCGCACGTCCCGGCTTCACGAATTCTGTCTCTAAGAAGAATGGAATACTGACCAGGCTTCTTGAGAGGATAGAGGCTGTAGAGCTTGCGAAGAACAAGAAATACATACTCTTCAACCTGCCTGCAGAAAAGCTTGATGAGGCTGCACGCATCATCGGGGGCATGAAGAGCCCGACCGTCACTCCTCTTATGGATAAATCCTGGCTGAGCGTTCAGTCTGTAGTCAGTGAGGACAGGTTCTGGTCCGTATTTGAAGATCTCAAGGCAATCGGAGCAGAAGGGATACTTGTGATGAATATTGAAAAGATGACGGAGTGAAAAATGCTAGATTTCTATTTCAATCCAAGTGATGATATCCTCCTTAATGCGCTAAGAAGGGATCAGGATGATGATGAGAAGATAAGGCAGAGCGTCAGGGAAATAATGCAGTGTGTCAGGGAAAAAGGTGATGAGGCGCTCTATTATTACGCAAGGAAGTTCGATGATTCTGATCTTGATAGCCTGTTTGTTGCTGAAGAGGAGATTGAAGAGTCTGGAAAAAAGATTGACAGCACATTGAAAGAGGCAATAGACCAGGCTGCACGCAATATAAGGGCATTCCATGAAAAAGAGATGCCTCAGGGAGAAAGCCTTGAGACAATGGAAGGCATCTGGTGCTCAAGGAAAATCGTTCCTGTCAACAGGCCCGGCCTCTATGTTCCGGGAGGGACTGCCCCTCTTTTTTCCACAGTCCTTATGCTGGCAATTCCTGCAAGCATTGCTGGATGCAGTGATATAATGCTTTCCACTCCTGCAAAGAACGGATTTATAAGCCCTGCAATCCTTTATGCTGCGAAAGTGGCAAAAGTCCACAGGATCCTGAAGGTTGGTGGAGCTCAGGCAATAGCTGCGTTCGCTTTTGGAACGGAGAGCGTGGAAAAGAGAAATAAGATTTTCGGTCCGGGAAACAGGTTTGTCTCCTATGCGAAGATGGAAGCCAGCAGGTATGTGGCAATAGACATGCTTGCAGGACCCAGTGAGGTTATGGTGGTTGCAGATAAGGATGCAGATCCTACGTATGTTGCAACAGACCTGCTTTCCCAGTCTGAGCATGGCCCGGACAGCCAGGCGATTATGGTGTTTATCGGATCAGAGGTGGAAGCAGAGAAGAAAAGGGATGATGTGATGAAAGAAGTGAACAGGCTTCTTCAGAAGCTTCCAAGGAGCGAATACATGAAAAAAAGCCTTGGAAAATCCCGGATACTGGCATTTGACAGCAGAAAAAGGGCCATGCATGCTGTAAATGAATACGCCCCTGAACACCTGATAATAAACACTGCAGACTACAGGGAACTTTTGGATGATGTTGAATCTGCCGGCTCTGTTTTCCTTGGGCCATACAGTCCGGAAAGCGCTGGAGATTATGCCAGCGGCACAAACCATACGCTTCCGACCAGCGGATTTGCAAAATCCACATCCGGGGTATCGGTGGATTCATTCATAAAGAAGATAACAGTACAGGAACTGAGCAGGAAAGGGGCAGCACGCATAGCAGAAACTGTTATGGAAATGGCAAGGAATGAGAGCCTTTTTGCTCATAGGGAGGCAATGGAAGTCCGCTTATGATAGAAAACTTACTACGTCCTCATATCAAGGATATTGAGGTATACGCATCGGCCCGTGATGAATTCAAGGGAAGCGCTGAAGTCTATCTGGATGCAAATGAGAACTACCATGATTTCTCAAAAGAGGGAAAGAACAGGTATCCGGATCCTCATGCGTATAAGCTGAGGAAGAAGATTGAGGAGGTTATGGGATTCAGGAGTGAGCACACAGTGCTTGGAAACGGTTCTGATGAGCTTATAGACATGCTCATACGCATATTCTGCATCCCCGGAAAGGATTCAATTCTCATTGAGCGCCCGACATATGGCGAATACAGGGTATTTGCAGGGATAAACGGCGTCAGCGTGATAGATATCCATCTGACTGAGGACCTCGATCTGGATGTGGAAAACATAAAGAAGGCAATTGATTTGAAAAAGCCGAAGATAGTGTTCATCTGTTCTCCAAACAATCCGACGGGGCTCACTTATGATATCGCAAAGATAAAGGAGATAGCAGATTACAATAAGGGAATGACGGTTGTTGATGAGGCCTATGCTGATTTTGATCCTGGCTTTACCAGTGCATATACGCTTTTGAAGGATAACGGGCGCATTGCGGTCCTGAGGACATTCTCAAAGTACTGGGCTCTTGCCGGATCGAGGATTGGCATACTTATCGGCTCGGAGGAACTGATAGCTGCGGTTAACAGGATAAAAGCTCCTTATAACATCTCGCTTTCAAGCCAGATGGATGGCTTAAGGGCACTCTCAGAGGCAGGGGAGAGAAAAGAAATACTTTCTGAGATCCTGAGTGAGCGCAAAAGGCTTTCTGGAAGGCTTGCTGATTTCTCTTTTGTCAGGAAGGTATATAAAAGCGATGCGAATTTCATACTCATTAAGGTTGATGATGCTGATGGCCTTTATTCATACCTGATGGCAAAAGGGATAATCGTCAGGAACAGGAGCAGGGAAATCCTGCTTGATAACACATTACGTATTACGATCGGATCCAGAATGGAGAACGATAAGCTGCTGGAGGCACTGGGTGAAAAAGAAAAAAGCCTTATTCCTTGACCGTGATGGCGTTATAGTCATTGAAGACCAGATAGACAGTTTCGAAAGGATTATCTATATCCCGCATGTCTTTGAAGCTCTCAGGACAATCAGGAGGGAGACTGACTTTGAGTTCGTTATGGTATCAAACCAGGATGGAGTCGGAACGCCTTCATTTCCATATGAGGACTTCATGAAGTGCCAGAAGAGGATAGTGGAAACACTCAGAGGTGAGGATATATATCTTGATGATATCAATATTGACTATTCCCTTCCTGAAGATAACTGTCCCACAAGAAAGCCTTCTGCCCTCATGCTCAGATCCTATATGGAAGGGGATTATGATCTTGAGCATTCTTTCATGGTGGGAGACCGCCTTACTGATATGATGCTTGCAAGAAACATCGGCTGCCGCGGAATCCTTCTCAATGACGGGATATCTGTTACAGATGATCTGAAGGATACTGTTGCCCTCCAGACTGGATCATGGCTCCAGGTCCTATCCTTCCTGTGTCCAGGAAAGGACAGCCTTCTCCACAGGACTGCTTCCATATCCAGAAAGACAAAGGAGACGGATATAGCCCTTTCCATCGATCTGGACGGAACAGGAAAGGGGGAGGTTGCAACAGGCATCGGGTTTTTCGATCACATGCTTGAGCAGGTCATCAAGCATTCGAGATTCGATATCAGTGGAACAGTGGTGGGGGACTTCAATGTGGATGAGCATCACAGTGTGGAGGATCTTGCAATTGTTATGGGCAGCCTGGTAAGGAAAGCTCTTGGAGAAAAGCGTGGAATAGAGCGCTATGGCTATGAGATCCTTACAATGGATGATGCGGTTGCAACAGTTGCGCTCGATTTTTCCTCGAGGCCTGAGCTGATTTATGAGGTGGATTTCAAAAGGGAATACATAGGGCAGTTCCCGACTGAGATGGTAAAGCATTTCTTCAAGTCGTTCTCAAATGCAGCAGAGATGAACCTTTTCATTAAAGTCAATGATGCAAACAGCCACCACCAGGCAGAGGCAATCTTCAAGGCATTCGCACGCGCCATGAGAAATGCCGTAAAGAGGATTCCTGGATCAAATGAGATACAGAGTACAAAGGGGGTCCTCTGATGGTTGCGATTATTAAATACAATGCCGGAAACATACAGTCCGTCATATGTGCCCTCAAAAGGCTTAAAAAGGATTATATCCTCACTGATGATGAGAATGAGATAATATCTGCGGACCATGTGATATTCCCAGGTGTTGGAGAGGCAAGCTCTGCAATGGCATACCTGAGATCACACAATATGGTAAGCCTGCTTAAGAATATTGAAAAGCCATTTCTCGGGATCTGCCTTGGCATGCAGCTGCTTTCCACGCACTCAGAGGAAAACAGCACATCCACCCTTGATATAATACCTGGCTGTGTGAAGCTTTTTGAAAAGGGGAAGGGCTATAAGATTCCGCATGTCGGATGGAACAATGTGAAGGCAAAAAAGGATGATCCGCTTTTCTCCGGCATTAAGGATGGCAGTTTCTTTTACTTTGTCCACTCATATTATGTCGCCCTTTCTGAATACACAGTGGCAAGTACAGAATATGATGGCATCTGTTTTTCCTCTGCTGTGAGGAAAGGGAACTTTTATGGCGTGCAGTTCCATCCGGAAAAGAGCGGAAGGGATGGAGAGCGCCTGATCCATAATTTCCTGGAGTGCATATGATAGTTATTCCTGCAATAGATATTATTGATGGCTCACTGGTCCGTCTTGAAAAAGGGGACTACGGCAGGAGCAAGATTTATTCAGCAACCCCTGTTGATGTGGCGAAAGCCTTTGAAGGAGCCGGACTGAAAAGGCTTCATCTTGTGGATCTTGATGGAGCAAAGTCTGATGGCATAAGGAATCTCAGGGTCCTTGAAGAGATAAAGAGGGAAACCTGCCTTACTGTGGACTTTGGCGGCGGCATAAAGAGGGATGAGGATATAGAATCAGCATTCAGTGCCGGAGCAGACTTCATCACATGCGGCTCGATCGCTGTGAAGGACCGGGAGAAAACACTTTCATGGCTTGAGAAATACAGGGATAAGCTGATCCTTGGAGCTGACAGCATGGATGGGAATGTCAGGATATCCGGCTGGAGAGAGGGGGAAGGGATAGACGTTATAGGATTCATAAAGAGCTATGAGAATCTTGGCTTCAGTTCTGTCATCGCTACTGATATCTCAAAGGACGGCATGCTTTCAGGCCCTTCATTCATCCTCTACGCTAAGATCATGGAAAAGTGCGGCATGCCCCTTATCGCTTCGGGCGGGGTCAGCAGCAGAAAAGATCTTGAAAGTCTTGGAAGAATGGGACTTTATGGGGCAATTGTGGGAAAGGCATATTATGAGGGAAGAATCACACTGGATGAAATGAAGGAGGCAGAGAGTGCTTGCTAAGAGAATTATCCCATGCCTTGACATAAAGGATGGAAGGGTTGTCAAGGGAATAAACTTCCTTTCCCTCAGGGATGCTGGCTCTCCTGTGGAGATGGCAAGGCTTTACAGTGACCTTGGTGCAGATGAACTGGTTTTCCTTGATATCACGGCAACTGTTGAAGGACGGAAGAACCTTTCCAGTCTTGTAAGAGAGATAAGCGAGAATATCAGCATCCCGTTTACAGTCGGAGGGGGGATAGGAAGCATAGAGGATGCTTCCATTGTCATTAAGAGCGGGGCGGACAAGGTAAGCATAAACAGCGCTGCCGTAAGAAGGCCGGATCTCATAGATGAAATGGCAGGGGAATTCGGCTCTCAGTGCGTAGTCCTTGCATGCGATGTGAGAAGAAGCAGTGTTATGCCGTCTGGCTATGAAGTTGTGATAGATGGAGGAAGGAAAAGGACAGGAAAAGATGCCCTGGAGTGGATAAAAGAAGGGGAAAACAGGGGTTCTGGTGAAATTCTCCTGACTTCCATGGATCATGATGGCACAAAATCAGGCTTTGCCATTGACTTGAATTCAAAAATAAGTAGTAATATTGATATTCCCTTAATTGCATCAGGGGGAGCAGGGAAAGCTGAGCATTTCTATGACGTGTTTGAAAATGGAAAGGCTGACGCTGCATTAGCCGCATCTGTTTTCCATTTCCATGAAATAGATATAATGGAGCTAAAGCGGTATCTGAGAGAAAGGAATATTGCAGTTAGGATCTGAGGGAGGATGAGATGACAATAGACTTTATGAAAGGAGACGGACTAGTTCCAGCAGTTGTGCAGGATGCGATCACCAGGAAGGTTTTGATGGTTGGCTACATGAATGAGGAGGCATACCGATTAACCCTGGACAGGCGTCTCGTTACATTCTGGTCTAGAAGCAGGAAAAGAATCTGGACGAAAGGTGAGACAAGTGGAAATTTCCTCCACCTCAGGGAGATTCTTGCAGACTGCGATGGGGACACGCTCCTGGTGAAGGCAATCCCATCAGGTCCCGTCTGCCATACAGGAGCCGATACATGTTTTGGCGAGGAGAACCAGCCAAGCGAGATATCATCATCCGAATTCCTTTTTTACCTGGAGAATGTCATCAAGGACAGGAGGGACAATCCGATTGACGGAAGCTATACGAACCATCTTTTCTCCCGTGGCCTTAATAAGATCGCGCAGAAGGTCGGAGAAGAGGCTGTTGAGCTTGTCATCGAAAGCAAGGACAATGATAAGGATCTGTTCCTTGGAGAAGCGGCAGACCTGATGTACCATCTGCTTGTTCTCCTTGTGCAGAAGGATTCAAGCCTGAGCGAGGTTGTAGATGTCCTTAAGGCACGGCATTCTAGATAAGAACGAGATAGAAGATACAGAAATAGAAGGGGAGGATCTTACAGGTTATGATTTCTCTCTCAAGACTATCTCAAACGTCACATTCAGGGATGTCAGGCTTGGCTATTCTTCTTTCCTCTCCTCAACTCTGAGGAATGTGGATTTCATCTCATGTGACCTGAGCTCTGCAACATTTGAAAACGCATTTATCTCTTCTTCCATTTTTTCCGCATCACAGCTCAAGGGTACATGTTTTCTCAGCTCGGATATCAGGAAGACTGCCTTCCTGGATATCAGCAGCCTGTATACTGTTTTTACAAATGCCTCATTAAAAGAATCCTCAATCAGGGATTGCGTATTCACACAGGCTGACTTTTCCTCTGTAAAGAGCATTAAAAGCAGACTGGAGAATGTCGAATTCAAATCAGCTTCATTCCGTTTCACGGCACTTAGGAATTTCAGGATGGATAATGTGTCATTCATCTCATCCTCTTTCTCTGAGGATCTAAGGGAGCTCAGGGATTGCTCTATCAGCCTTGAAAGTGCAGTATCCATACTTGCTGGAATGAATATCACTCTGGATCTTTCAAAATGATACGTAAAGCAGAATTAAGCGATGTTGAGAAAGTCGCAGCAATATATGATGAGATACATACCATGGAAGAGGAAGGGAAGGCATGTGTCATGTGGCAGCGTGGAGTGTATCCGACAAGGCAGACTGCCCTGGATGCCTTTTTCGCGGTGATCTTTTTGTCGAGCTGGATGAATCAGGCAGGATAGTGGGATCAGCGATCATAAACCAGATCCAGGTTAAGGATGCATATGTGCATGGCGCATGGCTCAGGGACTCGGAAGATGATGATGTGATGGTTCTCCATACCCTTGCCATAAGCCCCAGAGCTTCCAGCAGGGGATGGGGAAAGAAGTTCGTAGCATTCTATGAGGAGTATGCGAAGAAAAAAGGATGCCATGACCTCAGGATGGATACGAACGAGAGGAACTTACGGGCAAGGGCAATGTACCGCAGTCTTGGATACAGGGAGATCGGATGTGTCCCTACGGTTTTCAATGGCATTGCCGGGGTAAATCTCGTGCTTATCGAGAAAGTGCTTGAATAAAGTCCTATGGATTCTGCAAATGCCCAGCTTCCCGAGGGACACATAGCCATCTTTTGAGGTTATAAGAAAAGTTATTCTTTACAAAGAATACAATTAACCGAAAATAGTATTGCTATGGCTAAATGGATATTCCTATGGCTATATAACATATGATATGTTTATAAAATGAATAATGAAATTGGAAGCAATAATGCTGAAATTCAACAACAGACCGATATGGCAAATTATTTTAGAAATCTGGTTAATCAACTCCTAACTTTTGGCATGAAAAACTATTCTGACCAGATAGAATTCAAAGTGTTTGATCGCGGCTGCCCTCATACTGAGACAAAACCAACAGAAAAGAAAGTTCGCCAAGAACTAAAGGTTGCCAATGAAGAATCTTTATTTAATTCTGCTGTTTATGTGTTTTACTATCCTGATGGAAAAAAATATTTAAAGATTGGAGAGGTCGGAGGGAAAAGTAGTGCTCGATTCTTTAGTCAGCACTATAATCCGCGTTCAGCAAAAAGCACCTTAGCTAAATCAATCGTAGAGAGCAATGAATTTCGCACAAAAGAAAACAAGCCTGTTTGTGATGATAATGTTAAATGCTGGATGGAAGAAAACCTTCAGCGGATAGACATTATATTTACAGAATCAAGCAATCGTTTTGTTTCAAAGTTTGTAGAATCATATTTACATTTTATCCTTCAACCGCGTTTTGAAGGCAAAAAGAGTAAGGACTCAGCAAAGGATAAAGCTTCCATTTCTTAGGATAAGCCTGATATCTTCCTTGCTGTATACTACTATCATGTCTATGACAGATACTCATAAATTCTCTGAGAATGATTCAATCTGGCTGGCGTACTCTTTCAGTACATTGAGTACAAGCCGATGCGAGGCACTGTGCCCTGCTGCGCATAATCTGAGCCACGACTGTCCTGAGTTCATTAGCTGCGGATTCGAAGGCATCTTTTACTTTCGCATATTCGGGATTAGAACTGGCATATGTACTGCTATTCCATGATAGGATTGAATCAGATTTTTCAACCATTTCATTCATGATACTGTTAAGCTTTCCTTCTTGCCGAGGAGCCTGTCAATTTTATGATTTGTGGAGAGCAATTTTGTAAGCCGCCGTATAATCCTGTCTCTGTTTGCAATTACATTGTTCATGCCTTTTATGGCGGCTTCACTGATTTTCTCATCAAAGAGTTTAAGATCATGGTTCTTACGGTTCTCTTTGTCCTTTTTACGGTACTTTCCATATGTCCCTACAGTTTTCAATGGCATTGCCGGGGTAAATCTCGTGCTTATCGAGAAAGTGCTTGAGTGAAGTTCTATGGATTCTGCAAATGCCCCAGTTTTCCGAGGGACACATAGCCATCTTTTGAAATTATAAGATGGTCCAGCAGGGGAATTCCCAGCATTGATCCAAGATATGAGATCCTTTTTGTGAATTTTATGTCTGCATCACTTGCCTCAAGAGAGCTGGAAGGGTGGTTATGGGCAATTATTATTGCTCTTGCCCTGCTTCTGACCGCATCCGTGAAGATATCGCGGGGATTGATATAGCAGCATGAAGCAGAGCCGAGTGCAACGACTTCAGAAAAAAGTATTTCCTTTGCTCCGTTTATGGCAATTACAATTATCTGTTCCTGTTCCCTTGTCGCATAATGCCTTATCTCGCTGTATGCATCATCGGAATTTGCTATCTTCCTTATCCTGGAGCGCGGCCATCTCCTTGATAGCTCAATAGCAGCAACTACCACTGAGGCAATCTCTTCCCTCATCCCTTCAATTGCCATGAGCTTTGCAACATAGATGTTCCTGTTCCTATCCAGCATTTTAGCTATCTCTCCTGCAATCCTCTTCTCAAAGCCTTCCTCCAGGCAAAACGGTTCAAGGAGGGTGCATATTATCTCATAGTCATCGAGTGCAGATGGTCCTGAATACCTTATCTTGTCTTTCTTCATCATATCCTTTTAATGCCAGGAAAGCTGAAATATGCCAAATCAGCTCAGCCTGTCTCGCATTAAAACGTACATTTGTCTAGAATGGAAGAATGAAGCGCTATAAGATTGGAGAGCTGGCAGGGCTGACAGGGCTTACTGTACGCACACTGAGGTATTATGAGGAAGAAGGGCTTATCAAAGCCTACAGGACAGCTGGTGGGCAAAGGTACTATTCAGAAGAGGTTATCATCTACTTAAGGCGCATCATTGAGCTGAAAAGCCTTGGCTTCACCTTGGATGAGATAAGATCCATAATCAGGCTGAAGGACAGGGATTCCAGCGGAAATAAGAGAAGGCTTGAACTCTTGAGCAGGTACCGCATGAAGCTCTCTGAGAGCCTTGAAAGGAAAAAGAAGATAGAAGAGCACATAGATGAACTGGAATGGCATATCAGGCAGCTGGAGGATGCTGAAGGCAATTTCCAGCAGTGTCCGGGCACTCTTTGCCTTGAATGCCAGTATAAAGAGAGATGCACGTTTTTCAAAAGTGAATCAGACGGTTGAATGCACTGACTGCTTCCCTTATGACCTTTCCTTCATCATTGATTGAAAGATTCCTGGAATAATACATAGCCTCGTATGTGAGCAGTCCCTTATAGCCAATCTCCCTGAGGCCTGAGATGAAAGATCTCCAGTCGATGTTTCCCATGAAAGGAATGAGATGCTGGTCAGATCTCCCGTCATTGTCGTGGATATGAAGGCCTATGAGATTATCTTTGTACCCCATGATTTCCTCTTTAAGGTCCAGGCCAAGAAGATTTGCATGCCCTGTGTCAAAAAGGGCTCTCAGGCCTTCCGGATTGCTTGCTATGATTTCATTAATCTCTGAATGCCTTGAGATCTCTTTATCACTTTCCATGTTCTCAATTGCGATGAGTATTCCTGAGCCCCTGAACTTCCCATAGTACCTGATGTTCTCTTCCACTGTTCCCCTTACCGGGTGGACCACAATATATGGGCATCTGAGAATGGCTGCAAATTCAATTGCCCTGAAAATCTTATATTCTGTTTCTCCTTCCTTTTCTCCTTTCTGGGAATACGGAGCATGGGATCCTATATAGTTAAGCCCGTATTCTTTCCTGAGATCTTCCAGCCTTCTTATGTATCCTTTTGACCGTGAATCATTCAGCCGGCTCTCAGGCCTCATCATCTCGCAGAAATTCAGGTCAAGATTCCTGATGCCATAAGAGGCATAGACAGGGATCAGGCTGTCCATGTCACGTACAATCCTTTCCCTGTTGAATGCTATGAGGTTTGTGTTAGTGGAAAATTCTTCAACCATTCTGCCTTCTGTACTCATCCAGGCATGTGTTTATCATATTGGCCATCTGGGAAACGGCATCATCAACAGTCAGTGACCCGTCAAGGACTGATGCTATTGTACTCTGGAATGAGTAGTACACCTGGTATGCTGATGGTATCCAGAGCCCGATCACCTTCTCATCTGAAGCCATTGCCTGTTCCAATGCCACTGAATAAAGCGGATTCTCTGCTGTAAAGCTCTTCCACTGCTCACTCTCTGCGCTGTTCCTGTTTACCGGCATGTATCCAGTATGCTCAGCCCAGTAAGTCTGAGCCTCTTCTGAGATGAAGAACTCAATAACTTCCCTTACTGCATCAGATGATGTGAAGGAAGCAAGGCATCCGCCTCCGATGTTTACTCCTCCTGTTGCATTCTCATCAACCATAGGGACAAAGGCAACTCCCACTTCAAAGAGTCCATCTGTATTCTCAAGTACTGTAGATAGGTTGGAGGAGGAGGCAAGCATGCTGGCTGTCTGGCCTGAATAGAAAGCACTGCTCACTCCGCTTGTGAGGTTGTTCACAGCTCCTGTATCATACAGTGCTTTCCACTTGTTAAGGAAATTCTCAAACGAGGAATTTGAATCAAAGAGAACTGAACTGGATACTCCATCATGCCCGTTCCTGTTGTCTGCTATATACTCTCCGCCATTCTGGGAACCAAGGAATGTAACGAGTTCATATGTCGTTGGGACTCCGGCAAATGCGTAAATTCCTGTCTTCTGCTTTATGACGGGTGCTATCTCTGCAAATTCATCCAGTGTCCCTGGAACGCTGACGCCGGCTTCCCGGAACAGGTCTGCATTGTAGTAAAAGAGAAGGGATGAAGCATTTAACGGTACCCCTATATGCCCTGAAGCACTGTCATATGCAGCATAAGCGCTCTCTATGAGCTCTGATGTGTCAGCTCCCAGTTCTTCCACGCTTACAAGATTTCCGTTATACATCATATCGAGTCCTGCAGTCGCATCCAGCTGTGCTATGTCTGGAAGGCCTGATCCTGCAAGGGTAGCGGCATTCACGCTTGTGAGCACATCATTTGCCCTGCCCTGGTAGATGGCATCGATCCTGATATCCTCATGTGTTGAATTGAATTCATCAACAAGGCTTAAAAATGCCTCTTCCAGCAGGCCGTTGTTTGAATGCCATACTGTAACTGTTGTTACGTTTTCTTCTCTTGCTCCCTCAGCAAATACAAGGCAGGGAATCAGGAAGAGAAGAAACAGAAAAGCGGTTTTTTTCATTAGATTCCTCCTAATAGCTCAGGCTGTCAGCCAGAGCCCTGATTATGAGTTTCCTCGAAAAGAGCACAAGTGCAATGAATGGAACCAGAACGGCAACGAGCGTTGCAAAAAGCGCTCCAAGCCTTCCTGACTCCTCATATCCCATCAGGCCGATTCCGATCTGAAGCGTCCTCATCCTTTCTGTATTTGTCACCAGAAGCGGCCATAGGTATGCGTTGAATACGCTTATAAAGCTTTGGATGAATATTGTGATTACCACCCCTTTAGTGAGGGGAATAATTATATGGGTAAGTATTGTGATATCCCTTGCTCCATCTACGCGCGCTGCATCATATTCATCCCTTGAGAGGCTTTTCATGGCAGTAAGCAGCATCATCAGCTGCGTTGCGCTGAAGAGGCTGGTGATTATTATCCCCAGGTAAGTGTTCAGGAGATGCATCCTGGATACACTCACATAGTTTTCATAAAGAAGTCCGTCCTGCGGGATAAATGCAGAGAGCAGGAGGAAGAAAAGCAGTGTTTTCCTGCCCCTGAAATTAAGAAATGAGAATGCGTAGGATGATAGTATTACAATTGCTGTCCTGATGACTGCAGAGAGAAGGGCCGTAATTATGCTGTTTATGCTGTAGCGGATAAATCTTGCATTGGACAGAGCCCTCACATAATTGCCAAGTTCAGGGCTTGAAGGGAAGAATCTTGCAGGAGTTGAGTTGAAGTCCCTCGGGCTGAATAGTGACAGTGATATCACATAGATAAGCGGAAAGATGACGATGATGGCAAGGATTGCTGCAAATGTTTTTTTAAGCATGCCTCCTCCTTTTCTGGAGAATGGAGTAGGCGGCAAGCAGAAATGCGGAAAAGAGGACAACAAGTGAGCTGATTGTGCTTTCTGCCGCCTTATTTGATCCCCTGAATGCCTCTATGTAGTAATAGTACATGATGGTTTCAGTACTCCTGAATGGCCCGCCTTCTGTCATCAGCATTACCGGTGCGGATATCAGGAGCACATCCTTGAGTGCTATGAATACAGTCATCAGCAGTGTTGAGCTTATCTGCGGCAGTTCAATCAGGAAATAGCGCTGTGCCTCATTTGCCCCGTCAATGAGAGATGCCTCAATGATATTCCTCTCAATCTTCCTGAATGCGGACAGAATGAGAATATAATCCAAAGCAAAGTCAAGGAACACGCAGAGCGCAATTATGGCAATCAATGCTGAAGTCCTGTCATTGAGCCAGATTATGTCTAGTCCAAAGATCCTGTTGATGATTGAATTTGACGGATTGAACATCTGCTTGAATATCAGGGCAGAAAGCGACATGGAGAATGCCAGCGGTATTATGTAGACTGACCCAATTATCTCATTGGATCTGCTTTCCCTTCTTACAAATGACGCTGCAAGCAGGGTAAGGAAAGTGTTTACAGGAACGAATATCACCGTTATAAGAAGCGTTGTCCTGATGCTTTGGATGAAATACTGGTTTGAAAATAGTGCCTTATAGTTATCCAGTCCTACAAAGGAAATGAGCTCTCCCATCTGGTTCTCTGTAAAAAATGATGAGATGAACGCCTTGAAGAAGGGATAGTATGAGAAGAGAAATGTCAATGCCAGGGCTGGCAGTATATATAAATATGCTCTCTTATCATTATGCTTGTGCATAGCAGAAATATAGTGCAAAAGACTGAAATAGACAAGATAAAAGCAAAATAATTTCTTGTAATATAATGATATATATTCCGTATTAAAACCTTACGTAAGCTTTTATGCGTAAGAAATGAGTGTTTAATTCCAACTAAAGCCGCTAATTATCAGGGTAATGCCAGGAAAGGCATGGCTTATATGTTCTCCATGATTTCCCAGGAAAAAGTTGGCAGATTTCCACTTTTAGGCATTTAAAAGAGAAGAAGGGCAAGTAAAGCCTGAAAGGAGGATTTATGGAAAAGGAAATTGAAGTGATTTTCTGCTCACATCCTGATGGAGGAGGCAGGATGATGTGGAACAGCCTCAGCCAGAAAGAAAAGGAAGATTACATAAGAAGCCTGCCGTTTTCTGAGAACAGGATGTTCAACAGGGGCCTTGAACTTGGAGGAAGGAAGTTTGCAGAGATCCTTGCGCGCACATTCATCCCCGGCATGGAGAATGTGGAGATAAAGGATGTCCGGGTGCAGCATTATATGGCAAATCCATTAGGAGGGAAGGATACTGTTTATGACAGCTTTGCCAAAACAGGAGATGGCAGGTACATCATATATGAGATGCAGTTAAGATCTGATCCTCATTTCAGCCAGCGCCTGAGGTATGAGAGCTCATCATTTGCAATGCGCTTCGTCCATAAGGGGGATGGCTATGATGCCCTTCCAGACCTTGTCATGCTCATAATGGAGGGCTATGACCGCTTCAGGGATGGAAAGGCCATCCATAGAGCAAGATGGATGAGCGAGGAAGGATATGTTGTGGACCAATCAGAGTGCAGGGTGTATGTCACACTTACGCATAAGGGTGATGACAGTGTTGGAAGGCTCATCCATGATCTTACAGAGTCAGAGCCTGAAATGATATATAATGAGTACATAAGAAAGACCATGGAAAGGATAAAGAATTCAGAGAAGGAGGT
>CASFJV010000001.1 GCA_949295125.1 uncultured Spirochaetales bacterium | reverse complement strand
ACAATCCCTGAGTTCTTCACTGAGCGCTATCCTAATTCGGAAGGATGGAAGCTGAAGGGAGCGAACATAGGGATAAGCAGGAAAGGAAGGGTTTTCGTCAATCTCATCTATGAATGCCCTGATAGCGACATAGTCAAAAGTGATGGGAAGGTAGTGGGCTTGGACAGGGGTGTCTACAATATTGTTACAACCTCTGAAGGAACCCACTATGGAGCAAAGGATGTAAGGCGGGTGAAGAGGAAATACAGTCACGTGCGTTCTGAGCTGCAGGAGAAAGGCACCCGCAGCGCGAAGAGGAGGCTTTCCTCCATCTCGGGCTGCGAGAAGAGGTTTGTTCATGACCAGAACCACTGCATTTCCAAGAAGCTTGCCAACACTGATAGGGATGTTTCCGTATACGTTCTTGAAGATCTGTCATCCATGAACATGAAGAGGCTGAAAGGAAAGAGCAATAAGACCATGAGGAAATGGCTCTCAAACTGGTCATACTCTGACCTTGAGTTCAAGCTCATCTACAAGTGCCAGATGAACGGCATAAGGGTGGAGTTTGTGGATGCAAGGTATACAAGCCAGAAGTGCTCTGTATGCAAGACGATCGACAAGGCATCAAGGAAAGGAAACAGATACGTATGCAGGTATTGCGGCAGCAATATGCACGCCGACACAAATGCCGCCATCAACATCCGCGACAACTACATCACCCGGGTCGAGCAATCCGGGCAGGCTGCAGTCAATCAGCCGTATGGATGGAGTGCCACAGGTAAACCGGCAACGGAGCCTTTGGGCAAAACGCTCACGTCCAAGCCTCAGGCTTGTCCTGAAGGTCGTTGACGGGTTATCTTTGTCATTATGGCTGGAAAAGAAAGAAAAGACATGGATACGGAAGTGAAAGAACTTAAAGAGCAGATAAAAAAAGAACCTGTTCTGACGACAGTATATTTTCTCATACGGCTGGCAGTGGTTGTGGTATTGGTTCAGCAGGCACTCAGCAAAGAGTATTACAATGTCCTGATGTGTGTATTTGCACTTGTTCTGCTGACTATTCCTTCCATGATAGAGCACCGTTTTAAGATAGATATCCCAAATGTGCTTGAGGTGATCGTGATATGCATGATCTTTGCCCATGCCATTCTTGGAGAGATCAGCTCATACTATACAAAAGTGAAAGGATGGGATACTGCACTTCATACGCTGACCGGATTTCTGACGGCTGCTGTGGGTTTTTCAATCGTTGATATGATGAACAGGAGCAGCAAGAAGCTTCATCTGCCGCCGTTTTTCGTGTGCCTTTTCTCATTCTGCTTTTCCATGATGATAGGCACGATGTGGGAGTTCTTTGAGTTCTCAGCTGACTATTTCTTCCTTACTGACATGCAGAAGGATACCGTGCTGAACTCAATTCATACGGTGGCTCTTGCACCTGAGAACATGAACCGTGTCGTCCATATATGGAACATAAGTGATGTCTCAGTAAATGGAGAGCCCCTGGGCCTTGGTGGTTATCTTGATATTGGGCTTTATGATACAATGAAAGACCTTGCAGTCACTTTCCTTGGTTCAGTCACATATTCCTTTTTCGGCTTTTTCTACCTAAAAGGGAAGAGCAAGGGATTTTTCGTAAAAAAGTTCATAATGAAATGGAAGGATGATAAAGACAGCAAGAAGGAGGAAAAAGACAGTATATGAAGAGAATACTAGCATTTTTGCTTGTTGCCATGATTTCTTTTTCTGCATTTGCAGCAGTAAGCTGGTCGTGGACCAGTCCGTATCGCAATACATATGGTTTCCGTTATCAGGTCAATGGAGAGAGCGAGGATGGATGGACATATGTAGACAGTTCAGTTACTGAGCTGACAGATGAAAATGCAGATTACGGGGACACCCTGTATGTTCAGCTGAGCCTGGACGGAAAGACCTGGAGTGAATCCGGAGTGGCAGAGTATGCATATCCTGAAGAGCCTGCTGCCCCTGGTAATGTGGACATAAGCACTCCAAGCATTGTAGGGGTAAGTGGCGAGAGGCAGAACAGAAAGTTTGAGTTCTCAATTGATCTTGATCTCGGATCAGATATTTCATACAGGGAGACACTGAGCGTTGTCCCCTATACAGGCCTTGTATTTGATTTCAAGAATATCTATTCTCCTTCTCCCTGGTTCGGACTTGGCTTAAGGCTTAAGGGTGGAGCAGAGTATGCGCCAAAAGACGGCAATGTCCTGAATCTGCTTGAACCTGGCAATCTGTATCCTGCTGGATACACAGACCTCTCCCTTGCCCTCAGCTTCATAGTGGCAGATTCTGTTGATCTTACCCTCGCCTTTGGAGGAGGGCTTACGGTGCAGAATATATCAGTTCCTGCACTTTTCAGCATTGATGCATTCAATTTTGGAACATATGCTCTTGCCGGACTCTCTCTGGACAGGTATTTCGGGCCTGCCTTCCATATTGGCATATCGTATTATGCTAAGTACTTTTTTGCTGACAGTTTTGAAAACGGCCAGTTTGTGCATAATGCAGGGCTCAGGATGGGCATTACCTTCTAGCAATAGGCTATCTGAATTCCAGGTAGCCTTTTCATAAAAAAACAGGGCACTGCCCTGTTTTTCAATTACAGCTTTGTCAGATCTTCGAGGAACGCTACATCCACTTTCTCCCATGGATAGTCCTTTATCCCAAAGTGCCCATATCTGGCAGTGCTGAGGTACTGCGGTTTTCTCAGGTCAAATCTCTTTATGATGGAAGCCGGTCGTAAGTCGTAATGCTTCTCAACACACTTCAGTATCTCTTCCTCACTTGCTTTTGCCGTTCCGAATGTATCCAGCTCCAGAGATATGGGTTTTGCAACTCCTATTGCATATGCGATCTGCAGTTCCGCTTCCCTTGCGATTCCGCTTTTGACAATGGACTTTGCAATGTTCCTCAGGGCATAGGCTGCGGACCTGTCCACCTTTGAAGGATCCTTTCCGCTGAATGCTCCGCCACCATGGTGTGCCTTGCTTCCATATGTATCCACAATGAGCTTCCTTCCTGTCAGTCCGGTATCTGCTGCAGGCCCTCCAAGGACAAAACGTCCTGTAGGATTGATGTAGAATTTTGTGTCCCCGTCAATAAGGGAGGCTGGGAGGTTTGCAAGTATTACCTTTTCCCTGATATCTTTTCTAAGATCTTCAAGTGCAACTGTATCATCATGCTGTGTGGAGACGACTACAGCTTCAATCCTCTTTATATCCCTTCCGTCATACTCAACTGTGACCTGGCTCTTTCCATCTGGCCTGAGGTATGGTATTTCACCTGACTCCCTCAGCTCTGTGAGCGCTGTTGTAAGTTTCCTTGACAGCACAAGTGCCATTGGCATCAGCTCTTCGCTCTCATCTATTGCGTAACCGAACATAATGCCCTGATCTCCTGCGCCGCTCTCACCTTTTTCATCGAATGAGGAATCAACGCCCATTGAGATGTCCGGGCTCTGCTTATGCACAGATTCTTCTATCTCGCAATTATCTGTAAAACCGTATTCGTCCTTTGTATACCCGATTTCCCTGATCGTCCTTCTTGCAATTGCCTTATAGTCGGCATTTGCCTTGCTTGTGATCTCACCCATGATATGGACCTTTCCCGGCTCTGCCATGACTTCACATGCAACACGGGATGATGGATCCTCTGAAAGGAGGGAATCGAGGATCGCATCTGCAATCTGGTCGCAGACTTTATCTGGATGTCCCATTGTAACGGATTCTGATGTAAATAGTTTTCTCATATTCTTATCCTTTAACGATAAGAAAATACATTATATGGGAATAAAAAGCAAATGAAAGATTTTGAATGGGGACAAAAGGGTAATTCTTGTCTAGTTTTTCTAATGGGAGTATCATGCTTGTATGCTTACATTAGATACTGTTTACCAAGCGGCATTCACCCTGAAACAGGTTGCCCGCTGCACTGATTTGATCAGGGCTCCAAAGATGTTCCCTGATAACGAAGTATATTTAAAAACTGAGAACCTTCAGACCACAGGATCATTTAAGGTCCGTGGCGCATATTACAAGATGAGCCGGCTTACCGAAGAGCAGAAAAAGAAAGGTGTTGTGGCATGCTCAGCCGGAAATCATGCCCAGGGGGTAGCCCTGGCAGCACAGAGGCAGGGGATAGAGGCAATCATCTGCATCCCGGAGGGAGCCCCGATATCAAAAGTGGAGGCAACCAGGGCAATGGGGGCAAAGGTTGAGCTTGTAAAAGGTGTATATGATGATGCTTATGAGAGGGCTCACCAGATTTGCGAGGAGACAGGAAAGACGATGATCCATCCTTTTGATGATGAGGATGTGATTGCTGGCCAGGGTACTCTTGGCCTTGAGATACTGGATCAGCTTCCAGATGTTGATGTAGTCATCGTTCCTGTAGGCGGCGGCGGGCTGATTTCCGGAGTTGCATACGTGCTCAAGATGCTCAAACCGGATGTCAGGATATATGGAGTCCAGGCTTCTGGAGCTCCAAGCATGGTTGAGTCTCTTGCACATAACAGGATCGAAGCGCTCAAGAGCGTTTCCACGGTTTCCGACGGCATTGCGGTAAAGTGCCCTGGGGAGCATACATTTGAATATACGCAGAAGTATGTTGATGGAGTCGTGACAGTTACGGATGATGAGGTTGCCTGCGCAATCCTTGACCTGATGGAAAAGCAGAAACTTGTTGCTGAAGGGGCAGGGGCAGTGGCTGTGGCAGCTGCCATGTTCAACAAGGTTGATATTAAGGGGAAAAAGACAGTCTGCCTGGTCTCCGGAGGCAATATCGATGTAACTATCCTTTCCCGCGTCATAAACAGGGCACTGCTGAGGGAAGGAAGGTATTCAGATTTCACACTTGCCCTCCAGGACAAGCCGGGACAGCTTGCAGAGATATCGTCAATAGTCGCAAGGCTTGGAGCAAATGTAGTTGGCGTATATCACGAAAAGGGCGGAAGCGATACCGACCTCAACTCATGCACACTCCGCCTGACGCTTGAGACAAGGGATCATGCCCATATAAGGGAAATAAAAGAACAGCTTAAGGCTGCCGGATACCAGATAATTGCGGAGCTTGTATAGTGCCTAAGTATTTCTTTTTCGATATTGACGGGACACTCCTGCCTTTTGGAAAACCTGTTCCAGATAGTGCACGCTACGCCATAAAAGCCGCTGAGGCCCTTGGAAACAAATGTTTCATAGCCTCTGGAAGATCCATAGCTGAGATGCCCCGTTTCGATAACCTCTGGTTTGATGGTTTCATCTGTTCTGCAGGCGCGACCATCATCATAGATGGGAAAGTGGTTTATTCTGCCCATATTGAAAGGGAAAAGTACAACAGGCTTTTCAGGTTCCTCAAAGAGAGGGGATTCTATATCCTTACCCAGACAGATAAGGCAACATACCTAAGCAGGGAAACCTCAAAGGTGTTTGAAGAGGAGCTCCTTTCCCATATCGGGCGTATGGTTGAGCTTAATGGGCTTATCCTTGATGAGAATGTCCCTGAAGATGAGCCGGTCAAGAAACTTTTATTCCTCTGCAGGGAAGACGGGTACGGTGTAAACAGGGTAAAAGGGGAACTGGACGGGGATTTTGCTGTTGTGAACAACACAGTCGGCCTTCCTGAGAACCAGATGGCAGAACTGGTTTTGAAAGATATAACAAAAGCAACTGCAATTGAGCAGGTGCTGAAGTTCTACGGCGCTGACAGGAAGGACTCTGTAGCTGTTGGTGATGGGGCAAACGATATTGAGATGGTAGAGTATGCTGCACTGGGCATTGCAATGGGCAACAGTACAAGCAAAGAGCTTCTGAGTGTGGCAGACTATGTCACATCCGATATAGAGGAGGATGGGATCAAGAATGCGGTTTTCTATGCACTTTCCGGAGGTGTGAATGGAAGAGACAAGGAAGAAAGCTGTCTATAGGAGCTCTCTCAGGAGCCAGGCCCTTATAAAAAGGAACCTCCTTGTGCTTATGCAGGAGAAGAGTTTTGATGAGATTACCGTCACAGATATTGTGAGAAGGGCGAATATCAACAGGGGCACATTCTATGCCCATTTCCACAGTACATATGAAGTGCTGCTGAAGATCCAGGAAGACATGTTCTCTGAACTTACAGTGGCGCTTGAGGCATACACTCCTGACAGCGTTATGGCTGATCCTACCCCAATTTTCAAGAGGATATCGGAATTCCTCATCTCAGATATCTCGTACTATAAGATGCTTTTCAAATACACCAGGGTTCAGGAGTATCTATTTGATAACAAGGAAAGGATATTCCGTTTCTTTTTAGCCAGTGATATTGCAAAAGCTATTGGAGAAGGGCAGTTAAGGCGTAAATTCATTTCAATCATCGATTTCTGGATAAGCGGAATCTTCAATATTTACTATGATGTCGTGCTGGAAAAGATTCCAATGCGCCTTGATGAGGTTCCGGAATTCCTGGCCAAGGTTGTGAATATGAGCGAGCCAAACGCTGCCGAAATCATGAAATACCTTAAATGATGCAGCAGCAGAATCGCAGGAAGAAGAGTGAAAGGCAGCATTCCAGGAAGCTTGATGTCGGGCCATAGTATGCCCTCCTGCTCTGGTAGGCATTGCTGTTCTGGCTGAAATAGTCACGGTATCTCCTGTACTCCGGATTTGACGGATCCATGTCGCAGGCCCTGTTTATATCTTCCCTTGCCTCAGCGTTATTCCCTGTGCTTCTCTTTGTAAGAGCAGATACATAATACCATTCAGCAGTCCTTCCGCTGGAAGGAATCCTGTTCAGCTCCTGCAGGCACCGTCCAAACTCTCTCATGTTATACAGGGCTTTTGCCCTTTCAACCGATGGCCCCATGCCATAGCGTCTTGAGAAATCATTTTCATCAAAACCGAATCCGCCAGTGCTGTAATACCATTCAAAAGGTCCTCTCTGGCTGTAATATCCACTCTGGTTCTGATACCCTGACTGGCTGGAAGAATAGGATGAAGATGCATTCTTGTGGTTTATCAGGATATCGTAAGCCTCATTTACCTTCTTCATCATCTCAGCAGCTTCAGCACTGTTGCCGTTGAGGTCCGGATGGTATTTCTTTGCTTTCTCCTTGTAGGCTTTCTTTATCTCATCATCCGTAGCTCCAGGCTTAAGGCCCAGGATCTCATATGGATCATCTCTCATCATTCTTTTCCTTATCGTAATTCTTCCACATGCCAGAATAGATTATGTTTCTCAAAATGGCAAGGTTGTCATCAAGAGCCAGGGACTCAAAAGCGACACTGGCATCGGTTGCAGCATTCATCAGGAGGCTTTCTATCACTTCGCCATCCAAATTCAGAAGCGGATTGTATGCCCCGCTTTTGCTGTCCTTCTTCAGATCTGTGAAGGCATCCATTATGTAGATGAACCTTCCAAGCGCCGATCCAAGGGAGAGCAGGGCTGAAGAGAAGAAATCGTTCTCAACCGGATTGAACACCTCGGAAACTGAAGATCCAAACAGGCATGACATCTTGCCAGGATCTTTCTCCCCATCTTTTTCTGCGCTTCTTATCAGCGTCAGCCCATCTTTCAGCGTCTTTGCCTGCCTTGGATATTCCTTTTCTATACTTTCTATATACTGTTTCAGTCCTTTCAGCTTCCTGCTGTCTGCATCTTCATCCCTGTCAATTGCCTTATCAAGCTCTGAGTAGTAGCTTAGCATCATCTGCATGTCAGCTGAATATCCAGTGTATGGACTTATTATGTATTTGTGTTCTTTAAGCGGTTTTGCGATGCATCGCTCAAAGCCACCGTTTATTTCTGCATTGTAAAGGTCTGTAAGAAGCAGGGACAGGAAAGTCATGTCATAGCTGAGGCTGTTCCTTCCATCCTTTCCATAGCGTTCATTCAGGACATGGCAGAGTCCGCAGTAATACGCTTTATATTTCTCTATGTCCTCCTTTATGAGATTGCTCTTTGTTGGTGTGATGAATCCGAACATCCTAGCTCCTCTTTATGAACTCTTCTCCGCATTTCGGGCAATGTATCTTTATCTTTCCCTTTCCTCTGGGAACACGGCATAGTGTCTTGCATTTAGGGCACTTGAATCTCTTATAGGGATCCCTTTTGAAGAGTGATGAGAACCGGTCTGCCTCATAGCGCCTTCTTGCGGTATTCAGGCTAAGTATCCTGAATACTGCATAGCAGAGGAAAGCGGTGGCTGCAGCTATGGGGATCAGTGCGTAATACCTGTTGTCTATTACAGAGGCAAGGACGAACAGTACGACTGCCATTATAATAGAGAAAAAACCCAATGAATCTAATCCATTCCTTCCATTTTTCATAACCTAAATATCTTTATAATCCATGATTTCGTCAAATGCCTGAAAGCCTGAGAGCCTGTGCCTTTTATCATTTTTTCATGCTCCTACAGCCTTAAAATGCATATGACTGGATATATATTCTGCTCCTTTTTCCCATTATCCCATGCTTTTACGCTTTTTTTAAGCCTTTCTATCATTTATCATTAAGATGCATAGGCATAGGGGGTAAAAATGATTAAGGTCTTTGCGCACAGGGGATTTTCCGGATTATATCCTGAAAACACAATGCTTGCTTTTGAAAAGGCGGCAGAAGAGAAGGCAGATGGAATAGAACTTGATATCCATTATTCAAAAGACAAGCAGATCATGATACAGCATGATGAGGCCATGCGGAGGACCACCGGACTGGATGGCTTCATATTCGATTACACACGCAACGAACTGGAAAAGATAAATGCCGGGCTGATCAAGGAAAACAGGTTCGGTTTCACTCCTGTCCCGTCGCTTGAGGAGTATTTTGCATTTGCAAAAGGAAGGAAGATCATTACAAACATTGAGCTCAAGACGGCACCTGTATACTATGACAGGATTGAGGAGAAGGTCTGCGATATGATCTATGCGGCAGGACTTGAGAAAAACATTATATTCTCTTCTTTCAACTGGCTCAGCATTGTCAGGGTGAAAGAGATTGCACCCGAAATTCCTGCAGGGCTGCTGATAGAGCCGAAGCTGTACAGGATGGGGGCATTGTTCAAACGGATGAAAATGAATGCATTCCATCCGGAGTTCCAGGCTGTGGATACCGGAATAATCCGCGATATGCATGAGAACGGAATCGATGTGAATGTCTGGACGGTAAATGAAGATATAGACATCCATAATATGGTCAACCTGAAGGTTGATGGAATAATCACGAACTATCCTGACAGGGTAAAAAGGATTATTTCCTGATTGCAGGCTTCTGAGAATTGACTTTTCTTTTTCCTTTTAATACTTTATGGCTATATAAGGGAGTAGTCGGCGCATATGCGTGACTTGGTCAACATTCCGGAATATTCCCTGGCCAAGACTTAAATGATGAGACTTATCTGAAACTGTCGGATGGGTCTTTTTTTGTTCCATCCAAGAAAAAGGAGTTTTTGAGGATATATACAATCTCGGCTGAATTCTAGTATTCACATTATTGGAACTTCTTTTATCATTAAGATTAGCAATTATTTTGGAAACTAATTACGAATAAATTGGGAGAATGAATTTGAAACCGTATTTAGAGAAAATCTCATCTGTCTTGGGTGAGTACAAAACAACTGAACATGGCCTCAGTCAGGAGGAAGCAAGGAAAAGGCTTGAATCTGACGGGCCGAACAAGCTGAAAGAGGGGAAGAAGGAATCCCTCTTCAAGAAATTCCTTTCACAGCTGTCTGAGCCGATGCTTATCATCCTCATGATAGCAGCGGTCCTTTCTGTGGGAACTTCTTATCTTTCCGGAGAGCCAGAATGGGCAGATGCAATCATCATCCTGGCCGTCGTTCTTATCAATGCCATCCTCGGAGTTGTGCAGGAAGCAAAGGCTGAGGCTGCAATTGCTGCACTGCAGGAGATTGCTGCTGCACAGAGCAAGGTAATGCGTGATGGATACCAGAAGACAGTTCCATCTGAAGAGCTGGTCAAGGGCGATATCGTCCTTCTGGAAGCTGGAGACAGCGTTCCTGCTGACTGCCGAATTATAGAAGAGGCATCATTAAAGGTGGAAGAGGCAGCACTGACTGGAGAATCTGTTCCTTCAGAGAAGCAGTCTGCAGAGATCACAGGTGTCGATGAGGTTCCTCTTGGAGACAGGAAGAACATGGTGTACATGGGATCCACTGTCGTCTATGGAAGGGCAACAGTATGTGTATGTGATACCGGTATGGACACTGAGATGGGTAAGATCGCTTCCGCTCTTGAAAGTGCAGAGAAGGAAGAGACTCCACTGCAGATAAAGCTTAACCAGCTGTCCAAGATCCTTACATACCTGGTGCTTGGAATCTGTGTTGTCATTTTCGCAATAGATATTATCAGGAATGCTGTTACAAGCACTGTGACATTCAGCAGCATCCTTGACACATTCATGATTGCAATTTCCCTTGCAGTTGCCGCTATTCCTGAAGGACTGGCTGCTGTAGTAACCATCGTTCTTTCAATTGGCGTTACTAAGATGAGCAAGAATAAGGCAATCATCCGCAAGCTCACTGCAGTTGAAACACTTGGCTGTACAGAAGTCATCTGTTCCGATAAGACAGGAACACTGACACAGAACAAGATGACTGTAGTAGACAGCGCATCAAGTGATGAGATGCTGCTTGCAAAAGCTATGGCATTATGTTCAGATGCAAAGCTTGATGAGAATTTCAATGCAGTGGGAGAGCCTACTGAATGTGCCCTCGTGAACTGGGCCTATAAGCTTGGCTTTAATAAGAATGAAGCTGAAAATGGTGAGGATAAGAGAGTTGGAGAGGCTCCTTTTGATTCATCAAGAAAGCTGATGAGCACAGTGCATACTGCAGGAAACTCCTTCATCCAGTACACGAAGGGAGCTCCGGATGAGCTTTTAAAGAAGTGCACGAAGATCTACAGGGATGGAGTTGAGAGGGAAATCACAGATGCCGACAGATCTGAGATACTTGCCTCAAACAAGGCATTTGCCGATAAGGCACTGAGAGTTCTTGCCGCAGCATACAGGAAGTATGATGCAAAGCCATCATCATTCAAGGCAGAAGATCTTGAGAATGATCTTACATTCATTGGACTTGCCGGCATGATTGATCCGGTACGCCCTGAAGTGAAAGATGCAATTAAGGAATGCCGCAGTGCAGGCATCAGGCCGGTCATGATCACTGGAGACCACAGGGATACTGCCATTGCAATTGCAAAGGAACTCGGAATCATCAGTGATGCAAAAGAGGCAATTACCGGAAGCGAGCTTGACAAGATCAGCGATGATGAACTTGATAAGACCATCCAGAACTACGGGGTATATGCCCGTGTACAGCCAGAGCACAAGGTAAGGATCGTACAGGCCTGGAAAAAGCAGGGCAAGGTCGTTGCCATGACAGGGGATGGAGTGAATGACGCACCATCCATCAAGAATGCGGATATCGGAGTTGGAATGGGAATTACAGGAACTGATGTCACAAAGAATGTTGCAGACATGGTTCTTGCTGATGACAACTTCGCAACTATCGTAGAAGCTGTTGCTGAAGGAAGAAGGATCTATGACAACATCAGGAAGGCAATACAGTTCCTGCTTGCTTCCAACTTTGCAGAAGTCCTTTCAATCTTCTTCTCATCCCTGATGGGATTCACTATCCTGCGCCCGGCACATCTTCTCTGGATCAACCTGATCACTGACTGTTTCCCTGCTATCGCCCTTGGTATGGAAGTAGGCGAGGCAGATATAATGAACAGGCCTCCGAGGAAGAAGAGCGAAGGAGTGTTCGCTGGCGGAATGGGATTTGACTGCGTTTTCCAGGGTGTTGTCACCGCTGGCCTGACTCTTCTTTCCTATTTCATCGGTGAGTACATTGAGAATGGCGCTTTCCATATCGTGAACTCAGAAGACGGAATGACAATGGCATTCCTTACACTGTCCATGATTGAGATCTTCCACTCATTCAACATGAGAAGCCTGGATAAGAGCATCTTCCGCCTGAAGGGACATAACAAGTACCTGTACTGGTCACTTATCGGATCATTTATCGCAACAGTACTTGTTCTCTATGTTCCATTCCTGAGGAATGCATTCAGCTTCCAGCATATCTCACTCAATGAGTTTGCAATAGCAATGATTCTTGCATTCATGATCATTCCAATTGTTGAGATCCAGAAGATCTTCAAGAGAATGGGTGAAAGGAAAGCAAGGCAGTAAAAACTGCATTTATGGCTATATGGGCTGTCTTCTGGCAGCCCATTTTCTATTCAGATTCTAATTGTATAGCGAGTATTTTTTCAGGCCGGCTTACATATTCCTTATTTCCTGAAGCTCAAAGTGAGAGTTCCTTCTTCCTGATCCTGATTCCTGATAAATGCAAACTCCAGTGCATATTCGGGTCTTTCTGTTCCATCCAGCGTATTATTCTGATCTCTGAATGACCGTTGTGAAAATCCATACCCGTCAGAAGATACAATCTTGATCCAGTAATTATTTGAAGAGAAGGAGACATCAACAGACCTTCCGCTCAGACTTTCCGGCGTACCTTCGAATATGATCGGTGTGTAATAGTCATCCTTGCTTATGTCTATTTTTATGGTTTCCTGTTCAGCCTTGATGCAGTGTATTTTGCCTTTCTCTTCTGCTGTTATCTCCCGCAATATTGCTCTGCCAGTGTTTTCAGCATCTACTCTATGGTTCTGGCTCTGGTTTATTTTTAATGGGAAATAGAACTCCTGATCCACTTTGCCAATATAGATGGCGGCTTTGTTTTCACTCCTGTCATAGCTTAATGGGAACATATTGGGCTTTCTTGTGCCGTCTGCATGCTGGCTGTCTATGACATTTACACTCAAGTCGTAAGCGAAAAAGTCGTTTTCTCCTAAATCTATTTCAAGTACAAGCTCCCTCTCATCAGGCAGTATGCTGTATATTTCATTTGCCTTGAGAGTTTTTTCCTTTCCGAATTCGATTGATTCGTACACTGGTGAGAACTGGCCATCTCTGGAGAATTGCAGCGTAAGGGAACCATCCCTTCCTTTGCTGTTCACGATGTACCCATGTTCGAGAATGCTGGGGGAGTACTGGTTGAAATCAAATATTTCTCCACTGGAAATGCGGTCGGACAGGAATCCGTATCCGTTTGCATGGCCGCATCTGATGAGAAAATCATCGCCGGAGAGGGAAAATGCCTTTATGAATCCTTCCCTGAGATCTGCATCATCTCCATTAAATATGACAGGCACGTAATACTGATCTTTCTGAAATGTTATGGTTTGAGTGCCTTCAGCTGGGTCAATATAATGGATCAGGGCTTTTTCTTCTGCAGTTATTTCCCTTAGCTTTGCTCTTCCCGCATTTTCATTGACACTGCCGTACATGTCAAAATCAAATATAAAGTTTTCCTCAGCAGTTCCTATGTAAAGAAGTACGGTGCTGTTCTCCTCATCATATTTTATTGGGAAAACATACGGCTTCCTTTTTCCGTCATAATACCTGCCGTTGACTACTGAACTGTAAAGATTGTAGTCCGCTATCTCTCCATTAAGCCTTATTTCCAGAACCATCTCCTTATCAGTTTTCTCAATTTCGTAGACCTGGGGAGCCTTTAATTCTACCGGTTCATTTTCTGCTATGGTAATGGGGGACTGTACAAAAACACTGCGCACCGTGCTTCCCCCTGCTATCTTTACCTGGCTGAACACCATCAAATTCTCAACGCCGCTGAGATCCAGTATTCCGTCTCTTTCATTCTCCGGCAGAAAGTACTTGTCTCCCGCTTTCACGACTTTTACATCTGTGCTCATATTTGCGTTTCTGGACTTCTGCGTTGTCATCAGGGCAGCCTTGCTTCTGCCTGTCATTTCATCAAGAGGGATCATGTAGTACTCTTCATAGACTTTTTCGCCTGAGCTGTCCGTAAAAACAGGGCTGTCTTTTGATGTATCGATCGTATAGTCATCATGATCTGTGCTGTATTTTATGATCTGCAGTGTGCCTAAGCCGTTTATTCCAATGTCTTTCATGGAGAAACTGATAGGTGATCCATCTGAGAAGTATAAATATGTACCACCGTTGGTCTTTATCAGATCAGTAATGCCTTCTGTGCTTCCTGAGCGGCTTCTGCTTCCATCTGTTTTCCCGTAAAAACCATAGAGAGCATTGTTTTCCGGATTTAAGATGCTTACTGATGTGGATCCATCTACAGCATATTCACCGGTCTTGCCATTGATAGAATCCAGCTGGATTTCCCCTTCTGCTTTTACTGTGTCATCTGAGCATGATGGGATGCAGATAATGCATATTAATGCAAGTAGTGCAACGAACAGCCTGTGTTTTACCATATTACCCTCACAAAATTCAGCTTAGCATTGGATTGCATAGCTGGCAACTGGACACAACATGCCTTGTTGACACAATCTCCATATTTATTTCTTGCTCTGTTCAAAAAATCCACTTACCTTAAAAACAGGAGCTGAAATATGCAGGAAATAAAGGAACCTAATAATAATGAAAACAAAAGACCTAAAAAATCTTTGATCTACTACTATGTGATTGCGATGCTGGTCCTGCTTATCCTGAATGCCGTGCTATTCCCGAGCATGTCCAGGCGGAGCATCATTGAAGTTGGATACAATCAGTTTCTCGATATGATTGATGCAGGGGAAGTGAAACAGGTTGCATATGATGAGCAGAACAGCCAGTATGCGTTTATCGCGGAGAAAGACGGAATAAGGAACATATATGTTACTGGTGTATGGCCAAACGATGGAGAGCGTCTTCTTGAGCAGCTGAGGGCAAATCCGGATATAACATTCAGCGCTTCGATTCCGACTCAGGCAAACCCGATAATGTCCTTCCTCACTAACTGGGTGTTCCCAATCCTCATTTTCATCGTGATAGGAAATCTTCTTTCGAGATTCATGATGAAGAGGATGGGGGAAAATGGACCATTTGGCAATGCAATGCAGTTTGGAAAATCCGGGGCCAAGGTCTATGTTGAGGATGCTCAGACCGGAGTCCGCTTTTCAGATGTTGCCGGTCAGGATGAGGCAAAGGAGAGCCTGAAGGAGGTCGTTGGTTTTCTGCATGAGCCTGAAAAATATGCAGAAATCGGTGCAAAGCTTCCAAAAGGCGTTCTTCTGGTAGGTCCTCCGGGAACTGGAAAAACCCTGCTTGCAAAAGCTGTCGCAGGGGAGGCCGGCGTCCCATTCTTCTCAATCAGCGGTTCTGAATTTGTTGAGATGTTTGTGGGCATGGGAGCTGCAAAAGTGAGGGATCTCTTCAAGCAGGCCAATGAGAAGGCCCCATGCATTGTTTTTATTGATGAGATAGATGCAATAGGAAAAAAGAGGGATACATCAGGATTCAACTCAAATGACGAAAGGGAACAGACCCTTAACCAGCTTCTGGCTGAGATGGATGGTTTTGATGCAAAGAAGGGCGTAGTGCTGCTGGCTGCTACAAACCGTCCTGACTCCCTTGATCCTGCACTGCTGAGACCTGGGCGCTTTGACAGGAGGGTTCCTGTTGAGCTTCCAGACCTTCAGGGAAGGAAAGCAATTCTTCTTGTCCATGCAAAGGATGTGAAACTCGATGGCAGCATAGACTGGGACATCATTGCACGTGCTACTGCCGGAGCAAGCGGTGCGGAACTTGCAAACATTATAAATGAAGCAGCTCTGCTGGCAGTCAAGAGAGGAAGGAACATAGTCAGCCAGAGAGATCTTGAGGACAGCGTGGAAACTGTTATTGCCGGAGCGGAGAGGAAGAGTGCTGTTGTAAGTGAGAAAGACAGGAAGATAGTATCCTACCATGAGATAGGGCATGCACTGGTGGCGGCAAAACAGAGCAACAGTGCTCCTGTAACAAAGATTACTATCGTTCCCCGAACAAGTGGAGCTCTAGGCTATACTATGCAGGTTGATGAAGGTGAAAAACTCCTGATGAGCAAAGCTGAAATCCTTAATAAGATTGCAACTCTTACCGGTGGCCGTGCAGCTGAGGAGTTCATCTTCGGAAAAGAGAATATGACGACAGGAGCCTCCAATGATATAGAGCAGGCAACAAAGCTTGCAAGGGCACTGGTGACAAGATATGGAATGACTGACGATTTCGATATGGTTGCCCTTGAGACTGTGCAGAACCAGTATCTTGGTGGAGATACTTCCCTTGCATGTTCTGCAGAGACTGCATCAAAGATCGATGAGAAGGTGTTTGAGATCGTGAAGAAGGCTCATGAAAAGGCTTACAGCATCATCAGTGAGAATGAAGGCAAGCTTCATGAACTGGCAAAATACCTGCTTGAGAAGGAGACCATAACAGGTGAAGAATTCATGGAGATACTGAATAGGGGCTGAAAAAAATATTTCTTTAACAAATGATTAGCACTACGAAAATAAAGGATGGTTATCATCTAGGTAAATAGTGACGCGAACGCACAAACATATTTGCCTATGTTATCCCTATGGAGGCCCTAAGCGGCCTCCATTCTTTTTCAGCCTGTTCCTTTTCATTGAAAAGCAAGCAGCTTGTACTATAATATGAAGGAATATGAAGGGAGCATTTGTATATGTTGATGCCGGAAAAGGTCACTATATTCCAGCAAAGGCATTATCAGACAGTTTCATTGCATCTGGCAATGAGGCCATTTTAACGGAACTTTTTGAGGATATTCTTGGGACATCATTCTGGAAGGCATTTGTCAGAAAAGAGTGGCGTTTCATGCTCAAGCATCCATGGTTTGAAGCTAGGATGGATGCATCTTCAGATACAAAGAAAAGCTCAGACATCATTAGATTCCTGACTTTTCATAAGAGGCATATAAAAGCTTTTGAAAGATGGTATGAAGAAAACAGGCCTGATTTCATTTTATCGACCAATTTTATAGGTGGGGTCCTTCTTCCGTATGCGGTGAAAGCCCTTAAGCTGAACATACCGGTATACCAGTACTGCCCTGATGTTATTGACAGCCCGGGATCAGGAATATGTGATCTGCTGACTAAAGTGTATATTGCATCTGAGAAAGGTAAGGAAACATTGATAAGGAAAGGTCAGAAGCCGGATTCAGTATCTGTTTGTGCCTTTCCTATCCGCCGTCAGTTCATCTCCTGCCAGAAGCTGGGAAAGAGGGAAGCAAGGGAAAAGCTCTCTCTTCTTGATAAGTTTACTGTGCTCTGCGCCTTTGGCGGGGAGGGAATAGGCAGCATAGAGCTTCTTTATGAGCTTTCCAGGCGCAATATGGACTACCAGGCTGTCATTATCGGTGGTACAAGCGAGTCTACGGAAAGGGAGTTTGAGAAGTTCTCAAAAGCCTATCCGTCAGCTGCTGTTTTCAGGCGTGGATATGTTGATAACGTAGAGGATTATATCCAGGCCTGTGATATCCAGATAGGCAAGGGCGGAGCAAACAGTATGTTTGAGGCTGTATACCTGAGGAGGCCATTCATAATCACAGAGATTCTCTATCTTTACAGGTCCTATTCAAAATACCTGGACACATATAAGATCGGATGGACAGAATCAGATGTGGTGAAGCAGGCAGATATCATAGAGCAGTATCAGAAGGATCCGGCATTACAGGCAGAGGTGGAAGCAGCTTTTGATAAATTGCCAGTTAAAATTGATGTGGATGCATTCAGGGATCAGATCATTGAAGACACCAAGCTGTTTTACAAGGCAGGAGCATTATCCTGAACAAAACAGGCTTCTGCTAAATTAGATAGTTGCAGGAATATCAGCTTATTGTGACTGATGGAGGAGCAATTTCCTCCATTGCCCAGGTGTTTTCCTGAAATTTCTGATATCTGCTTTTAGTATGCAACTTGTTTGGTGTATCCTTATGGGCATGGAAGAAATATTTGCAATTGAGAATATAGATTATATTTTCCGTCTTGTCCTGAGCGCCTTATGCGGATTCTTCATAGGCCTTGAAAGGGAGAGGCGGCTGAAGAATGCAGGAATAAGGACTCATATCATAGTTGCAATTTCATCAGCGCTGATGATGATTGTAAGCAAGTATGGGTTTTATGATGTGCTGGGGCATGACAGCATATCAGTTGATGCCTCCCGAATAGCGGCAGGCGTGGTTACAGCCATAGGATTCCTGGGAGCCGGGGTAATCTACGTGCGTAAGGAAAACACGGTAGGACTGACAACTGCTGCCGGACTCTGGGCAACTGTAGGAATTGGCATTGCCCTCGGTGCTGGAATGTATTTTTTAGGCATAGCAGCTACTCTCCTCATGCTCTTCATCCAGCTGATCCTCCATCATCTTAAACTGAAAAGCGTTGTCATGATATCCGGTCAGGTCACAGTAAACATCGGCAGGGATGGTAAGGATATAGCTGATATCAAGAAGTATTTCATGGATAGGGATTTTTCCCTGAAAAGCGCACAGGTAAGGCGCAGTGAAGAAGGGGACCTGGTTTTTGTATGCTACATAATATTCCCGAAGCACATGAGCCTGAATGAAGGCATCGACATCATAGAAAAGGTTGGAGATTTCAGAAGCCTGGATATAAACATGCTCTAGTCTTCACCGAAAGACATTCCTTCCGCCCTTCCTGCCCATTCAAAGGTAATATCCTCTTCAGGATCGTATGCTGCGCTCTTAATCTCTTCTTTTTCTTTCTCTTCCATAGTTAGATAGTAAGAAAAAAATCCGGGGATTGAAATACTTTTCCTTTCAGGCTAATTTAAAAAACTGGACGAGTGATGAATATTAAGCATACGGATTTCTCAAAGGGAAGTGTTTCTTCTTCCATCCTGAAAGTATCTGTTCCCATGATAATTGCGGAGCTTGTAAATCTCCTTTACAGCATGGTTGACAGGATCTATATCGGGCATATTCCCGGGGAAGGGAGCCAGGCCCTGACGGGGCTGGGAATCTGCTTTCCTGTTATTTCACTTATAAGCGCATTTGCGCGCCTGTTCGGTTTCAATGGAGGGGCACCACTGGCCTCAATGGCTCTTGGGGAGAAAAATGAAGAAGAGGCGAAGAAGGTCCTCTATTCATCATTCATGCTCTCCATAATTACAGGATTCATCTTAACATCTGCCGTACTGATTTTTATCAGGCCGATTCTATATGCCTTTGGAGCAAGTGATGCGACATACCCGTATGCGCGCGATTACCTGGTGATTTACTCTCTCGGATCCATTCCTGTACTTGTGACGCTGACACTTAACGCGTTCATAAACAGCCAGGGATTTGCCACAGTTGGAATGATTACGGTCCTTATTGGCGCCCTGATAAACATCATCCTGGATCCAGTACTCATTTTCATTTTTGACATGGGTGTAAGAGGCGCTGCCATCGCTACTGTGTTTTCCCAGACTCTTTCCGCACTTTTTGATTTCTTATTCCTCAGGAGCAGGAGTGCAGTACTCAGGATCACTTTCTCCGGCTTTACCCTTGAGAAAAAGAGATGTCTTAAGATCATAGCGCTGGGAACGAGCGGATTTGTAATGGGGGCTACCAATTCAATTGTCCAGATAGTATGCAATAAATGCGCGTTCATATGGGGCGGAGACCTGTATGTAGGAGTTATGACCATCCTTAATTCCGTAAGGGAGATATTCTCAACTCCGATTAACGGGCTGACAAGCGGTGCAAGCCCTGTCATGAGCTTCAACTATGGTGCAAAGGAAGCATTAAGGGTAAAAAAAGCAAGCAATTTCGCACTTCTTTCCACCCTGGTGCTGTCTTCTGCAGTCTGGCTGCTGGTCGTCATTTTCCCAAGGCAGCTGGCACTCCTTTTCACGACTGAGGAAACTCTGCTGAATGCAGCCGTTCCTGCCCTGAGAATCTATTTCTTCGGTTTCATTTTCATGTCATTCCAGACTGCGGGACAGCAGACATTCGTTGCGCTTGGAAAGGCAAAGCCTGCCATATTCTTCTCGCTGTTCAGGAAAGTCATCATAGTCGTTCCCCTTACCATAGCACTTCCTTATTTCTTTGGCATTAACGGAGTTCTCATTGCTGAACCGGTAAGCAATGTGGTAGGGGGACTTGCCGCATACCTGACGATGAGGCATATCGTATTCAGGGAGCTAAGTGCTATGGGAAAATGAAAAAGGCCACTTTCTCAAGCAGCCTTTTCACCTTACATCCTGGAATAGAGGTCTTCGTATATCTTTGAACTGTTTTTCCAGGACCAGTCTTTCTCCATTCCCCTCTTTACGAGTTTCTGCCAGCTTTCCGGCCTGTCATAATAGAGCCAGGAGGCGTGGTTGATCCTGTCCATCAGGCCCCAGGCCGTATATTCATTGAAAGCAAAGCCCGTGCCTGTTTCTTCAAATTCATTGTATGGTTCAACAGTATCCCTTAATCCTCCAACGGCGTGCACTATTGGAACGGTTCCATATCTCAGGGATATCAGCTGGGTAAGCCCGCATGGCTCGAATGCCGATGGAACCAGGAGAGCATCGCATCCTGCATATATCTTATGTGCAAGCTCATCAGAGTACATTATCCTTGCTGCAACCTTGTTTGGATACTTGCTCTGGAAATAGCGGAACATGTTCTCATAGTTTTCCGCACCTGTTCCCAGAACTACAAGATTTATCTCCCTTGTGCAGAGCTCATCCATGATGATGTTGACAAGATCCAGCCCTTTCTGGTCTGTCAGGCGCGAGATGATTCCAAGGGTAAGGATGTCTGGATTTTCTGGAAGGTTAAGCTCTCTCTGAAGATTCTTCTTATTCTCCTTCTTTCCGTTTTTGACAGTTCTCATCGTATAGTTCTTGTATATCTTGCTGTCTTTTGCCGGATTCCATTCTGTATAGTCTATGCCGTTTACAATTCCCCATACCCTGTCACCACGCCAGCGGATTATGTCATCAAGGCCATCAGAGAAGTTAGGGGTCTTGATCTCTTCTGCATAGGAATTTGATACCGTTGTCACATAATCTGAGTATACAAGGGCTCCCCTCATCATTGAGCAGTTCCAGCTGTTCTTAGGAATTGACGTATCCTGGTATGGAGATACAAGGCGGCCTGGTTCAAAACATTCCCACGGAAGTCCGGAAACCCATTGTATATGGCCAACATCCCATGTTCCCTGGAACCTTATATTGTGGATCGTGAATATTGTCCTTATTCCCCTGAAGAACGGATCTCCCTGGAATACGGTGTTCAGGTAAACCGGAACCAGTGAGCTCTGCCAGTCATGGCAGTGAATGATATCCGGCCTGAAGCCGATTAAAGGGAGTGCAGAGAGGACAGCTTTGCTGAAGTATGCAAATCTCTCAAGATCCTGGAACATATCATAGTAGGGGACAAGGCCTCCAAAATACATCTCGTTGTCTACGAAATAGTACTGTATCCCATCCAGCGTGAGTGTCTTTATTCCGACATAGATCCTGTTGTCCATCTGGAAATAATAGACTGTCTCCATCCTGTTCCTGTACTCTTCTTTTATTGCATGGTAGTTTGGAAGAATGACCCTGATGTCATACTCCTTCTTATCGAAAGCCTTTGGCAGGCTGCCACATACATCAGCTAATCCTCCAGTTTTGACAAAAGGGACGCATTCACTCGTAACAAAAAGAATCTTTTTCATAGAAAACCATCCTCCGTTTTTTCTCGCTGTTAATAATTGTACAATCCAAAAATTGAAAAAGAAAGAGAAGAATTGGAGGAGAAGGTGATATAATCCTTATTGTTGAGGAGGTTTACGTCAACGACCTGAAGCACGAGGCTGCAGGCATGAGGAGTAGACTCTGAATGCCTGACGTTGACTAGCCCCAGTGATGAGGCTTGGGCCTCTGAACTACGTTGGTCGGGAATATATAGGCACCAGTGGATGTGGCTCTAGTCCACTGCTTCTGCGGTGCATGGCCAAACAGTCCTCTCAGGTAGGGACAGCGCCATGCACACAAAACCCCCTCCAACATGGGCGAAGGGCGACGGGAAGCAAGAAAGCGTGACGGCAGCGGAAAGCCGGCCAAGAAGGCGAGATTTCCGCATCCTTTTCCAGACGCGCATCAGGGAGCGTCTGGACAGAGGATTGGAACATCCCCCTGAGACTCGATGGCAAGGAGGCATGACGACATGGTATACGTGCTCAACAGCGACGGCTCTCCCCTCATGCCATGCACCGAGGCCAAGGCGAGGCATCTGATAGAGAGCAGGAAGGCGAAGGTGGTGAGGAGGACTCCCTTCATCATACGTCTTGCCTTCCTTGTGGAGGGAGAGGTCAATACAGAGTCTCTCACGCTTGGAGTCGATGCCGGCTCCTCTGTGATTGGAGTTAGCGTGACGACGGAAGGCAGGGTGCTCCTTGAGGCCGAGGCCGAGGTCAGGAAAGACGTTCCGCAGAACATTGAGGAGAGGCGGTCCAAGCGGAGAGGCAGACGGAACCGCAAGACCCGATACAGGGAACAGCGGAGCGACAACAGGAAGCGTCCCAAGGGATGGCTCACTCCCACAATGGAGACAAAGGTCCGCGCCCATGAGAACGTCATCGGCAAGGTGTGCTCCATCCTGCCCGTCTCGAGGATAGTCATCGAGAGTGCATCCTTCGACATCCAGAAGATCAGGGATCCTGAAGTCGAAGGAGAACAGTACCAGCAGGGAGAGCAGCTGGGCTATGAGAACGTCAAGGCTTATGTGAGGGCCAGGGACGGCTTCAGATGCAGGAGCTGCGGCTCGAGGGACCATCTTGAGGTCCACCACATCAGTCAGAGGAAGGACGGAGGCTCCAACAGTCCTGACAACCTCATCACGCTGTGCCACGGGTGCCACAGGGGCTGGCATGAGGGGAAGAAGGACATGGTCACATTGTCGGAGTATCCCGGCTTCAAGGCGGCGACGGAGATGTCCACGATGAGATGGATCCTGCTGGACAGGGTTAGGAAGGCCTATCCTGGCATCCCAGTGGAAGAGGCCTACGGCTACGTCACGAACCATGAGAGGAAGAGCCATGGCCTTGAGAAGAGGCACTTCATCGATGCGAGGGTCATAAGCGGAAACGCCACAGCCAGGAGCGACGGAATCCTCTGGCATGCCGTCGCACGAAGGAGCCATAACAGGAAGATCCACAAGGACACGATACTGAAGAAGGGCGTGAGGAAGGCGAACCAGGCGGCGAGGAAGGTCGCAGGGTACGGCCTGGGCGACAATGTCATGTACGCCGGTCAGCTGTGCTGCATACATGGCAGGAGGAGCTCGGGCTACTTCGATATCCGTCGCCTGGACGGGATAAGGGTCCATGCTGGAATACACTACAGGCACTTGACGCTCGTTGAGCGTGCGAATACGAATCTTATCTACAAGGAGGTTGTGGAGGTTTCTCCATCAGGACGAGCCTGATGGTTTCCCCTCCATGACATTTATGAAAGGTGCATTCTTTTTAGGAAATAAGAGTTTCGAAGTCCGGGATATGGGGGATCTTGGAAAGAATCTCAAGGACAATGAAGTCCTTGTCAGGAATATGGCAGCTGGTGTCTGTGGCACTGATGTGCATATCTACCTTGGGGAAAAGGGATCTGCTGATGTAAATCCTCCTGTTGTCCTTGGGCATGAATACAGCGGGATAGTCGAGAAGACAGGAAAGGATGTCAGCAATGTGAAAGCTGGCGATCATGTGACAATAGATCCGAATATTTACTGCGGGCTCTGCAGGCCATGCAGGATGGGAAGGAAGCAGAACTGTGAGAACCTGTTTGCTCTCGGTGTCAATGTCAATGGCGGCTTTGCAGAATATTCAGTTGTTCCAGATACCCAGTGTTTCAGGCTCAATGATGATGTCTCCTTTGATGAGGGCGCAATGAGTGAGCCTCTTTCATGCGTAATCCATGGCTCTGACCTGCTTGGACTCAAGGCAGGGGAGAGCGCACTTGTGATCGGCGGAGGGCCAATCGGACTTATGATGGCTGAACTGCTGAAACTCCAGGGGGCAGGCACTGTGATAGTATCTGAACCTGTGAAGATGAGAAGGGATATTGCCATCTCCCTTGGAATAGACTATGTGATTGATCCACTCAGCAGTGATCTCCTTGATGAGCTGGAAAGGATAACTGGACGCCGTGGCGCAGACAGGATTGCAGAATGTGTTGGATCCAGCTCAGCAGCTTATGATGCAATAAGATCTGCAGATCTGGGAGCAACCGTACTCTTTTTCAGCGTGCCTAAGGTCGATGCAAAACTTGAGCTGCCACTCTTTGATGTATACAAGAAGGAACTGAAGATAGTCGGATCCATGATCAATCCGGATACTTTCGAGCGTGCTGTGAATCTCATAAACAGCAAACGCATAAGTCTCCTTCCTTTGATTACTCATCATTTTGACATCTGCCACGTTGAAGATGCTATAAAAGCCCAAATGGGATCTGAGAGCTTAAAAGTCATTGTCAATTAATGCTATAGTAGCTTCTAAGGAGATATAATGAGCTATTTAGATATGGCAAATTCATTGCCTCTGTATTTGATAGTAGGAGCTATTGTGCTCTTCATCTCTGCCTTATGCGTAGTCTTTATAGTGAAAAGCTACAGGGCAGGGCTTAAGATCGGTATGGATAAGAGTGTCCTGAGGCGTGCTATTACCAGCAGTGCGACATTTACAGTCCTTCCATCGGTTTCGATCCTTCTGGGAGTCATCGCGCTCTCCGGTTCCTTGGGAATTCCTGCCTCATGGCTCAGGCTGTCAGTTGTTGGGAATCTCCAGTATGAGGCTACAGTTGCAGAGATAGCTGCAAATGGAATGGGATTGAGCCTGAACGCTGGATCCCTCAATGCATCTGCACTTTCCACGATAGTCATGGTTATGACAGTCGGCATCATGTGGGGCTGCCTGCTTTCGATATTCACAATGAAGAAATATTCTTCAAAAGTAGCTATTGGAAGCAGGAAAGAGGGCAAAAGCGGCCCTGGCTATGCTTCCTGGGCAATGATTGCCATGATGATAGGGCTCTGCTCTGCATTCGTTGGAACATATATTGCCGATGGAATCAGGAACCTTAATCTTGTTCCTGTCATAACAGTGGCTGTATCTGCACTTTTCATGGCTGTTTTTGAGGCTTTGAGCAGGAAGCACAAGGTCTTTGAGAATTTTGCCCTTGCACTTGCCATGCTTATGGGAATGGCTGCTGCGGTACTCGTTTCCATGGTGATTTAGGGAGGCTGGAATGGAAGAATACGATTATTCAAAATACACTGAATCCATCCATAGGACAGGCAGAATAGGACTTTCTATCGGATTGCTGATGCTTCTTCTTGCTCCCCTCCTTTTTGCCAGGGTGCTTGGCACAAGCATAAGCTGGTCCGGTTTCTTCTCTGCCATATGGCCTGTGCTGATTGTCTACGTGCCTTCATGCATAGTCGAGTACCTGATCTATGTCCCTCTCCTTGGTCCTGGAGCAAGCTATTTATCATTTATCACTGGAAACATTACGAATTTAAAGCTTCCGTGCGCAGCCAATGCTCGCGAGATAGCAAATGCGGAAGTCGGAAGCAGGGAAAATGAGATAATATCCACACTCTCTGTGGCAACATCATCCCTTGTAACCATGCTCGTGATATTCATTGGAGTGCTGCTGCTCATCCCTCTTACTCCGGTACTTGAAAATCCGACGCTTGCTCCGGCTTTTTCCAATGTCCTTCCTGCGCTTTTTGGAGCCCTTGGATACCAGTATTTCAGGAAAAGCCTGAAGATTACGGTGCTTCCACTTTCCTTCATGGTGCTTATCTGCATAATCGTTCCATCCCTTATGAACCAGACATCATTCATGATTATCGCAGCCGGAGCACTGAGCATAGGGCTATCCTGGATACTCTGGAAAAAACATATTCTGAAATAGGAGAGAGAAAATGAAAATAGAAGAGAAGCTGTCAGAGATGATAAAAATCGAGACAGTAAGTGAGATCGGCAAGAGCAACATAGAAAAATTCGAACGTTTCCAGGATAAGCTGAGGGAACTTTTCCCGCTTACGTTCAGGACTGTTGAATTCAATTCATTTGATGGCGCGCTGCTTCTGAGATGGAAAGGGATGGACAGTTCGAAAAGGCCTCTGGTCCTGATGAGCCATCAGGATGTCGTAGAGGCAACAGGGGAGTGGATCCATGGACCTTTCTCCGGAGATATTGCAGATGGCGCTGTCTGGGGGCGTGGCACAGTGGATACAAAAGGATCCCTATGTGCGATTTTTGAGGCGGTGGAGCGCCTGATCGGTGAAGGCTATACGCCGGAGATGGATGTTTATATCTCATCATCAAGTTCAGAGGAGATATCTGGGGACGGAGCTGTGCTTTCCGTAAAATACCTGAAGGAGAGGAATATAAGGCCTGCTCTGGTACTGGATGAAGGCGGCATGATAAAAAGTGAGCCTCTCAAAGGTGCTAAGGGACGCTTTGCCATGATGGGGACTCTTGAGAAAGGCACATGCAATTTCAGGTTTGTCGCACGTGGAAAAGGTGGTCATGCTTCTGCTCCGGGAAAGAATACTCCTTTAGTGAGGCTTGGGAAATTCATGGCAGAGTGTGAAAAGCACGATCCATTCACTGCAAGGATGAATGATACCACTATAGAGATGTTCAGGCGTCTTGGAAAGCATACATCCGGTGTCATGGGCTTTGTCCTGAGGCATGCAAAAGTGCTCTCTCCCCTGCTTAATAAGGCACTGCCGAAGATAAACACGCTCGCAACTGCTATGATTAAGACCACACTTGCCTTCACAACAGCAGGAGGTTCCAATGGGCTTAATGTCCTTCCAGAGCGCGCATATGTTACTGGAAACAGCAGGGTTATCCAGCATGAGGATGCAGATTATACGGAAAATAAGCTCAGGCAGGTAGCGGCAAAATATGATATTGAGGTGGAGACCATCATGAAGCATTCATCATGCCCTGTCGTGGATCATAACGGAAAGATGTTCAAGTTTGTCGAGAATGCCATCGTTTCCAATTTCCCCGGAGTCATACCGACTCCATACGCAATGACAGGAGGAACGGATGGAAGGCACTTTTCCGAGATATGTGAAAATGTCATACGTTTTGCCCCTCTTGAGATAAATGAACAGCAGTACCAGAGCATCCATGGCCTGAATGAGAATATAGGCATTGAATGTCTCGAACCCGGTGTTGCATTTTATCAGAATATTATAAGAGACCTGTACCATCAGTGAAATAAGAAAACCTTAACTGGGCCATCAGCGGTCCTTTTAAGGTTTTTTCCTTTAACAGGAATAGTTGGGAAAAGTAAGGGCCAAAGAATATTCTGTGAATTTTTATGCAAAATAATGCATTAAACAGGTAGACCCTCTTTTTATTCTCCGATAAGATAGATTATCTGATTTCATTTAGGAGGAAATTAATGAAAAAGGCATTGGTATTGCTCATGGTTCTCTTAAGTGCTTCATTTGTATTTGCAGGTGGTGCACAGGAAACCACAACAATTACTACAACAACTACTACAACTACAGCAGCTCCTGCAGCAGAGACAGCAGCAGAGCCGGCAGCTGAAGCAACAGTACCAGAAAATTTCCATATCGGAATCGTTACAGGTACTGTCAGCCAGAGCGAAGACGACCTCCGCGGAGCTGAAGCTTTAATTGCTGAATATGGTTCTGTGGCTGATGGTGGTATGATCCAGCATCTCACATATCCTGATAACTTCATGGAAGAGCAGGAGACAACTATCAGTGTTATCGCAGGACTTGCAGATGATCCTCTCATGAAGGCAGTTATCGTTAACCAGGCTGTTCCTGGAACAACAGAGGCTTTCAGAAGGATCAAGGAAGTAAGGCCAGATATCATCTGTCTCGCAGGTGAGGCTCACGAGGATCCAGCAGTAATCGCTTCTGCAGCAGACCTT